>CACZNK010000050.1 GCA_902782585.1 uncultured Ureaplasma sp.
AATTGAGTCAGAAGTAACATCCCAAGAATGTTTGAAAGGTTCATTTTCCTTTAGAATCTCTGAACAGATCATAATTGGTATTTTATTAGAATTAGCTATTTTCTCAGCAGTTTCGATAGAATAACTAATTTCTGTAAATGCTAATTTATCATCCAGCAATTTAGCTAAGATATCCATTGAATCAATAGCTGTTTCATGAGTTATATCTTCTGAAAATCCTATTTCAGAATCATACTTTCTAATAAGATTAGCAAATTCCCCTCCGCCAATAACAAATAGACAGTTTTGGCCTTTTAATTCATTCGCTAATTCAATAGCCTTTTTAGGGAATAAACTTCCACCAATCTTAATAACCCATTCAATAATAATATCACGACTGAATGATGAATAATTTTAAAATATAAAATACTTATAAAAATAGCATTTATTAATTATTTATTTTTTACCTTATATATAAGTTAGTATTTTTATAAAAATTATACAGTTAATTGAAATTTTTATAGCCAATTAATTTTTCAAAAAAAATAATTAAAATATATATTAAGTTAAGAACAAAATAATAATATCTAAATTTTAGCAATTTTTTGGAGAAAAATTAATGACTAAAAATAGAATAGAATGGATTGACCTGGTAAGAGCAATAGCTATTCTTACAGTATTATTCATTCATGCAACTGACGGAATCTACATCATATCCTCAGATGCAATATTGAATTATACTATTTATTCAAGAATATTCAACTTTGCTGCATTATTCATTGGTCGTATAGGGGTTCCGTTCTTTTTAATGATTACAGGTTATCTGTTACTGGATAGAGAATATGATGATGCCAGAGTTGAAAAATTCTGGAAAAAAAGTGTAAAAGGATTAATTATTGTTACAGTCATCTGGTCAATAATTTATATTCTTTCATTGCAATTCGTAACTGTAAGCACTCCTAGAATCAACTATGCAGAAGCTGGAACACTTTTCTTCTCTCATATGTGGTACATGCCAATGATCATTGGAATGTATCTTTCCATGCCATTTGTGGCAGCTGCATTAAAGCAATTCAAGGTCCAGACAATCTATCAAGCCATGATAGTGTTTTCACTTCTTGCATTCCTTATGCCATTTATCACAACAGTATGTGAAATGCATGGAATTAATGGAGTGGCTCTCCAGTATTGTCTTGGTTTCAGTGGTGGAGTTTATGGAATCTACATCATATTAGGTTATTTGATTAAGAAAGGACAATTCAAGCATGGTAAGAGTTACCAATTCGCATTGCTTGCAATAATCTCATTTGTAATCTGCATATTATTCCAATACTATGCATACACATTGAATTATGACTTTGCATTATGGTATGAGTTCCCATTCGTATTGCTTGGATCATTTGCACTCTTTGAATTATGTTCCAGAAAGAAAACTGTAAGAGCATATCCTCTTGTAGAATTCTTTTCAAAATATTCATTTGCAGTATTTTTAATCCATAACATATTTAGAATCCCATTGCTTCCTCTTGCAGTTCAATTACCATTTTCAGAACCGATTAAAGCGATTATTCTTTGGATTCTATTAATAATATTAAGTTATGTAACTGCAGTTATTATATACAGAATTCCAAGATTCGGAAAATATATTTTATACATGAGATAATTGATGATTATTAATTATCACTATTTCTATTTTTTAAAAAAAAGCATAATTGAAAAAATATTAAAAAATATTAAAAAAAAATAATTTAAAAAAGTATAATACTTATTATTTATAAATTACTAAAAGAAAAAACTAATAAAATGATGATATTATGATTAAAGTAGCATATTGTAATGTAAAAGATATTGATTTAGAAAAGGCATATGATCTTTTACCTCAAGAGAGAAAGGAAAAAATGGACAATTTCATTTTTGACAGGGATAAGAAACTTAGCGCAGGAGCATATCTTCTTGCAAAAAAGATGCTTGATGATGAAGGCAAAGATGACGCTAAAATAGAATTCATAAAAGATGGCAAGCCATACATATCCAACTATGAAGACACCTATTTCAATGTTAGCCATTCAGGTAAAATAGTTGCATGCGCAATATCTGATAGGGAAGTTGGAATTGATGTTGAAATAAAGGACCCTACAATCGATTTAAAGATATCTAAAAATTTCTTCTACAATAGTGAGTATGAAAACATAAGAAGCTCAGATGAAAAGGTAGATGAGTTCTTCAAATATTGGGTGCTTAAGGAAAGTTATATGAAATACACTGGATTAGGCTTTGAATTAGACACAGATAAGTTTGAAATCATCATAGATGAGGATAATGATGAAATCAAAGTCAAAAATATGCT
>CACZNK010000051.1 GCA_902782585.1 uncultured Ureaplasma sp.
TCTGATGTTATTTTAGATTTACTATCCAAAGGTGCTAAGCTTAGTGAAACAGTTACTAATCTTTTAAAACAAAAAGGTATATTACAACAATATTTACAAACAAAAAAACCAACTAAGAAGCACAAGAAAGTTAGAAAGTCTAAGAAGAAAAAAAATAAAACAACTAAAAAAGTTGATAATACTGTCAAAGTTGAAGAAACTAAAAAGTAATCGTGAAAATTTCAATTCTTACCCTTTTTCCCGAATTATTTAAAAATTTCATAAACACATCAATTATTTCTCTTAGCTTAGCTAAGAAAATCAATCAAATTGAAATAATTAATTTTCGTAATTATTCAAAAAATAATCATAAACGAGTTGATGATTACCAATATGGTGGAGGTGCTGGTATGGTAATTGGTTTACAAGCAATAGTTGATTGTTTAAATGATATTAAAACCAAAGATTCAAAAGTTGTATTACTAACACCACAAGGTAGGAAATATAATCAAATGACTGCTAAAAGGTATAGCAAATTAAAACATTTAATTCTTATTTGTGGTCATTATGAAGGGTTTGATGAAAGAATTATTAATTTTGTTGATGAAATCATATCTATTGGTGATTATGTATTAACTGGCGGTGAAATTCCAGCTATGGTAGTAGCAGATAGTTGTATGCGATTGGTTGCAAATGCTATTAATAAAGATTCATTAATTAGTGAATCATTTGAAAATAATCTCTTGGATTATCCAGTATACACAAAACCAAAAAACTTCAAAGGTTATAAAGTTCCAAAAATTCTTGTTTCTGGTAATCATCAAAAAATATCTGAATGAAGAAAACAACAACAAATACTTAAAACTAAAAAAAATCGTACTGATTTATACAAGAAATATTTAAAATCTAATAATAAATAGGAGTTATATATGGCAAACAATCTTTCAATTCTAAAAGCAATCCAAAAAGCACAATTACGTGATGATTTACCAGAAATCCATCCTGGTGATACAATTTCTGTATATTTAAAAATTATTGAAGGTGCTAAAATACGTGCACAACGTTTTGATGGTATTGTATTACGTATAAGAGGTAGTGGTTTAGGTAAAACATTTACTATTAGAAAAGAAAGTTATGGTATTGGTGTTGAAGAAACATTTCCATACAACTCACCATTAATTGTTAAAATTGATGTTCAAAAATATGGTAAAGTTCGCCGATCATATATTACATATATGCGCAAACGTTCAGGCAAGTTTGCTAAGATTAAGACAAAAGCACCTAAAAAAGAAACAAAAGATAAAAAATAAATTGATTATTTTGATTTAATCTTAATATGTATAAACTAAAGTCATATAATCATAAATTAATTGAAAAAGGTTGATATTCATTTTGAAAAAAAAATAATTTATTTGAACCAAATAACAAATTGAAATCGCCAAAGTTTAGTATTATTTTACCTCCTCCTAATGTTACGGGACACTTGCATTTGGGTCATGCCTTAGATGGAACAATACAAGATGTATTGATTCGTTATAAAAAATTATGTGGCTTTAATGTTTGTTGATTTTCTGGAACTGATCATGCAGGAATTTCAGCTCAAACAAAATTTGATAAAGTAGTTAAACAACAAAATAAAAGTTTTAAAAATCAAAATGATTATTTGAAACAACTTAAGAATTGAGTTAAGAATCAAAAACAACATATTCATGACCAATGAGAACAATTAGGATTTGCATTAAGTTATCGATATGAATCATATACATTAGATTCTAATGTAAACAAATTATGTAATCAAGTGTTTATTGATTTATACAAGAAGGGGTTAATTTATCAAGATTACAAACTTGTTAATTGAGATGTTAAATTAAAAACAGCTATTTCTGATATTGAAGTTTTCTATAAAGAAACTAAATCCAAAATGTATTACTTTAAATATTACATTCATGGTACAAAAGATTTTTTAAGTGTAGCTACAACAAGACCAGAAACTATGTTTGGTGATACTAACTTAGTTATCAACCCAAAAGATAAGAGATATAAAAAGTATTTAAACAAATATGCAATTAATCCTGCTAATAATCAAAAATTATTAATCATTGGTGATGAATATGTAGATATGGAGTTTGGCACAGGTGTAATGAAATGTACTCCTGCTCATGATTTTAATGATTATGAACTTGCTAAAAGACACAATATTGAAAATTATCATTCAATTATGAATGATGATGGTACACTAAATAAATATTGTGTTATTAATAAAACTTCATATAACAATATTGAACGATTACAAGCAAGAAAATTAATTGTTGATCAACTTAAATCACTTGGTTTATTAATTAAAATTGAAGAGCATAATAACAGTATTGGTTATAGTGAAAGAACAGGTGAAGTTGTTGAACCATTACTTTCAAAACAATGGTTTATTAAAATGAAACCAATTGTAAAACAATTACAAAAGAATCTTAAAACTAAAAAACAATTAAAGTTTTACCCAAGTCGTTTTGAAAAAACATTAAACACATGACTTAATAATATTAATGATTGGTGTATATCTCGTCAACTAATTTGAGGACATAAAATCCCAGTTTATTACAGCAAATCTAAAAATAATACCTATGTTGGATTAAAACCACCAAAAAGTTATATTCAAATCCCAGATGTATTAGATACATGATTCTCTTCTGGTCTATGGCCTCTTGTTGTAACAAAATATAACATTCATGGTAAAATGAATGATTTTTATCCAATTGATGTATTGGTTACTGCTTATGACATTTTATTCTTTTGAGTTGCAAGAATGTTATTCCAATGTAACGACTTATCTAATCAAATTCCTTTTAAAGATATTTTAATTCATGGTTTAATTCGTGATGAATTAAACCGCAAGATGTCTAAATCATTAGGTAATGGTATTGAACCAGAAATAGTTATTGATCAATTTGGTGCTGATGCTTTACGTTTATATTTAATGTCAAATATAACTATGGGTGAAGATATAAGGTTTTCAATGAATCGAATTTCATACATGTCAAACTTTTTGAATAAAGTTTGAAATATTCATAATCTATTAAAAAAATATGACTATAAAACAGCAAACAATATTACTCATCCACTAAACAAATCAATTTATTTCAAATTTAATCAATTACTAATTAGAATTAAGTCATTATATTGCAAATATAATTTTTCAATTTTAACTAAAGATTTAATTAGTTTTGTTTGAAATGAATATGCTAATACTTACCTTGAATTAATTAATCCATTGTTAAATGATAAACAATATAGTAATGAAACAGTTATGGTTGCTAAATATATTTTCAAAAATATTCTAATCTTATTACACCCATTTACACCTTTTATTACTGAAAATATTTATCAAATAATGTTCCATGATCAAATTTCAATTCTTAAAGAATCAATATTTAACCCCAATAAAAAGTTATTAGATGGTACATCTAATAAATTAATGGATAAATTGATTCCAATTATCAATAAAATTAGAGAATTAAGAATTAAATATTCAATCAAAAAAGATGTTATTATTAATATAAATTTAGTTGATAATGATTTAATTAAACAACAAAAATTTATTATTAATTATTTAAATATCTATAAGATAAATGTTAATAAAATTGCTAAAAAAAGAATTAATAATAATTGGGATATTATTAATCTAAAAAATTCAATTATTGAATTTAATAATACATTTATATCAAAACAAGACGAATTAAATAAACTAAATAAACAAAAATTATTTTTAGAAGCTGAACTTAAACGTTCAAAACAAATTTTATCCAATAAAAATTTTATTGCTAAAGCTCCTAAACAAAAAGTTGATCTTGAAAGAGATAAATATGCTAAATATCAAGAAAATTATGAACTCATTATTAATGAAATTAACAAAATAAAATAGTTATTTTGCAATAATTTTTTAATACATTTTCAATAATGGATTAAAACAACATGTTTTAAAATTAATTTCATGGAAACAACTGATCATGAATTAGTTTATTTATATCGTACTGAATCATTACAAATTGCATTAGACATTTTATATAATCGTTATTTTGAATCATTGGTAAGTGCAACATGTGGATACTATCATTATAAATTCAATAGAGCTTTAAATTTGGAAATTGATGAAATAAAATCATTATGTTTTCGAAACTTTATTAAAATTGTTAATGAATTTGAATTAAATGCAGATAAATATAATTTTCATCAATATGCATTTATTGCTAATCGCTCACATTTTCGAGATTATTTAATTCGCCAATTGCAAAATTTAGGAAATTATGTTTTAAATAATGCATATTGATTTAGTGAAATTAATAGTTCATTCATAAATTTAATGAAAACTGACAATAGTGAAGGGAAAATAATGTTGAAAATATTAACTGATGAAATTCTTGATTATGCTAGATTTTGTGCAATTAAAATCCTTGACAATAAACAATTAAATGTATTTAATTTATGAATTAATAATTGTGATTTTTGAAAAATTCATCAACAAACATCTATTAATTTTAAAAAACTTCCAAATATGGTAAGAACTATATCAAAAAAAATTAATTTTGCTATTGCTCATAAATTTAATTTAGATTTCACATCTCTTCCTTATAATTTTTGCTTATTAATACAAACCATGTAAATAAATATTTGTATATTTATATACAAATCTATAATGATTAATGAATGGTGATATAATGAAAAATGTTTGATTTAAGGAATGAGATGGTTTTAAACCTGGTAATTGATGTAATGAAATTGATACAAGGAATTTTATTCAATTAAATTATAAACCTTATGAAGGTGATGCTAAGTTTTTACAAAATCCAACAAAAGCCACAAAATATTTATGGAATCAAGTTTTAATTCTCTCTAAAAAAGAAAGAGCAAATGGTGGTGTTCTTGATATGGATAAAAGAGTTTCATTTATTGATGCATATGGACCTGGATATTTATCAGATTTAAAACACCGAAAAGATGAAAAAATAGTTGGTGTTCAAACTGATGCTCCATTTAAAAGAGCATATATGCCAAAAGGTGGAATTAAAACAGCTAATCAAGCTGCTGAAAGTTATGGTTTTAAAGTTGATCCAAAACTTGTAGAGATCTACACTAAATATACAAAAACACATAATCAAGCTGTTTTTAATATTTATACTGATGAAATGCGTAAAGCAAGACATACCCATATTTTAACAGGTTTACCTGATACTTATTCTCGTGGTCGTATTATTGGTGACTACCGTAGAGTAGCATTATATGGTGTTGATTATTTAGTCAATGAAAAAATTGAACAAAGAAAAAATTTGTCAGATGTTATGTCTGATGAAATTATTCGTTTACGTGAAGAAATTGCTGATCAATTAATAGCATTAAAGGCAATGAAATTAATGGCATTAAGTTATGGGGATGATATTTCTAAACCAGCTAAGAATGCTCGTGAAGCATTTCAATGATTATATTATGGATATTTAGCAGCTATTAAAGACCAAAATGGCGCCGCTATGTCAGTTGGAAGAAATTCTACATTTTTAGATATTTACATTGAACGTGATTTTAAAAAGGGTATTTTAAATGAAATTCAAGCACAAGAATTAATGGATCAATATGTAATGAAATTACGTATTGTTAAATTTATGCGAAGTCCTGATTATAATAATATTTTTTCAGGTGATCCTATTTGAGCTACTGAATCAATTGCTGGTATGGGAAGTGATGGGAGAACATTAGTAACTAAAAATTCATTTAGAATTATTCATACTTTAAGCAATCTTGGCCCAGCTCCAGAACCTAATTTAACTATTTTATGATCACCAAGATTACCTATAGGTTTTAAACGATTTTGTGCTGAATATTCTATTAAATATTCAGCAATGCAGTATGAATCTGATGAATTAATTAGAATTACTCATGGTGATGATTATGCAATTGCTTGTTGTGTTTCCCCAATGAAAATTGGTAAGCAAATGCAATTCTTTGGTGCTAGAGCAAATCTAGCAAAAGCTTTGCTTTATGCTATTAATGGTGGTTATGATGAAATTGTATGTGTTAAAGATCGCAATAATTATGAAAAGTATCGTTTGGGTCCAAAATTATCACAATTACCTACAAGTAAAAATACACCATTAAATTATAATGAAATTCGTGAAAGATTTCATCAAGTAATCGTATGGTTAACAAAACTATATATTAATACATTAAATGTAATTCACTATTGCCATGATAAATATTTTTATGAAGCTATTCAAATGGCACTTTATGATATTAATATCTTTAGATTTTTTGCTACAGGTATTGCTGGATTAAGTGTTGTTGCTGATTCATTATCAGCAATAAAATATGCCAAGGTTTATCCAGTATGAACTAAACTTCCAAATGGTAGAAGTGTTGCTACTGATTTCAAAATTAAAGGTGAATTTCCAAAATATGGTAATGATGATAACAGAGTTGATGAAATTGCAGTAGAAATCATTAAAGAATTTATGATTGAATTAAATAAGCATAAATCATATCGTAGTAATTGTATTACTACTTCAATTCTAACAATTACATCTAATGTTATGTATGGTGAATATACTGGTTCAACTCCTGATGGTAGAAAAAAAGGTGCACCATTTGCACCTGGTGCTAATCCAATGCATGGTCGTGATGCTTCTGGAGCTATTGCCAGTTTAGCTTCTGTAGCTAAAATTCCATACAAATACTCAGCTGATGGAATATCTAATACATTTTCAATCATTCCTAGTGCACTAGGTAATGATAATTCACTAATAGTATTTAAAAGAAGAACCAAACGTAAACACTAAAATTTTATATGATAGATATAATTTTGAGTTGTGTTGCTAAAAGCTGGTTTTTACTGTTTTAATAGCATAAAACATTGTTTCAAAATATACTTCTTTTTTGACAAATAAATTTCAACAATCTTTTGTTGATCAGTAAAGTCAGTACCTCTGTATAATTTAGTAAATGTCTTATAGTTGAATTAATCCCGTCTTTTTTGTTAATTCATATTTCTGTAATTTATAACCGTGTTTTAAACAATATTTATTACCATTTTTAGATTTATTTTCCATAGAACTATATTATGGGTATATAGTTCAAGTGTTTTTTATAATTTTATATATGTATACGTAGTATACATATATACTTTTCATTTTTTTTCAAAAAACCAACTTTTTCTGCAACACTACTCACATTTTTAATTTAAATCAAAAAACCAACTTTTATGCATCGATACTCAATTCTCTATATCGTGTATATATGTATAATATATATGTAATATGAAAAACTTCAAATTATCTAAAAAACTAAAAACACTTTTATGAACTTCAAGTGCATTAGTTTTAAATACAGTAATCGCA
>CACZNK010000052.1 GCA_902782585.1 uncultured Ureaplasma sp.
TAATATTGTTTCCCTACATGTCCACCTTTTGCAATTACTCTATAGTATTTTTCTTGATTCATTGTTCAATATCATAAATTTAACTCTAATTTTTATGGAGCAGATGACGGGAATCGAACCCGCATACTAGCCTTGGCAAGGCCATATTCTACCATTGAATTACATCTGCATTAAGCATAATAATAATACAATAAATATTCTTATTTATTTAACTAACATTGATATACTAATATAATATATTAGACTATGAAAACTATGCAAATTAAAGAAGTTAAAAAGTTAATTGAGAAAAAACTATTTGATGAACCAATTTGTTTAAAATGTTGAATTAGGACAAACCGTGATAGTGGTAAAATTGGTTTTATTGAAGGTTATGATGGTAGTGTATTAGATAATATTCAAATTGTTTATAAAAAAGAAATAACTAAGAATTTTGATCAAGCAAAATCTGCACGAATTGCCTCAGCAATTGAAGTTGTTGGTAAACTTTCTAAAAATGAAAGAGTTAGTTTGGGATATGAAATTGTGGCTGATGAATTTATTTTATTAAAACAAGCAAATGAAGATTATCCATTGCAAAAGAAACAACATACAATGGAATTTTTACGTGAGAATGCTCATTTACGTGGTAAAACTCGTACTATTCAAGCAATTGCAAAATTAAGAAGTAAACTTGCATATTCTATTCATAGATTCTTTCAAGAAAATGGTTTTTATTGAGTTTCAAGTCCACTTTTAACTTCAAATGATTGTGAAGGAGCAGGTGAAAGTTTTTTTATTCAAGAAGATAAAGAAAAACCATTCTTTACTCCTCAAGCTAAACTTACAGTATCTGGTCAATTAAATGCTGAAAGTTATGCACAGGCATTAGGTAGAGTATATACTTTTGGTCCAACATTTAGAGCAGACCGTTCACATACAAATCGTCACTTAGCTGAATTCTGAATGGTGGAACCTGAAATTGCATTTATTGATTTAGAACAATTAATGTCAATAATTGAGGTATTTATTAAAACTGTTGTTCAGGATATGTTAAATGAATGTCGAGATGTAATTGATTTTTTTGCAACTAACAATAAGCAAATTCTTGAAAGATTAAAAAATCTTGTTGAAAAAAAATTCATAAGAATTTCATATACAGAAGGTATTGATATTTTAAAAAGAGCTGTAGCTGATGGTTATAATTTTGAGGATAAAAATATTTACTTTGGTAAAGATTTAGCAAGTGAACATGAAAGATATATTTGTGAAAAGATATATAATGCACCAGTATTCCTATATAACTATCCAAAAGATATTAAAGCATTCTACATGAAAATTAATTATGATAATATAACAGTTGCAGCTACAGATTTATTAGTTCCAGGTGTTGGTGAAATTATTGGTGGAAGTCAACGTGAGGATGATATGGAAAAACTCCAACAACAAATTAAAGATAAGAAAATTGAAACTGAATCAATTCAATGGTATCTTGATTTAAGAAAATATGGATATAGTTCAAGTGCTGGATTTGGTTTAGGATTTGAACGTTTAATCATGTATATATTAGGATTAGATAATATTCGTGATGCTATCCCATTTCCAAGATATGAAGGAAAACTAAAATTCTAATTATGAAAAAAATAAATAAAAAATCAATACCTAATACAATTACCATTATTAGAATGATTTTTGCGATGCTTACAATATTATCACAATATTTGTTTATTTATATTTCAAATGCAAAAACTGATAGTCTTTTTAACAAAGATGTATATTCTTATAGTTTTTTTAATATTAAATTACGTATTCCAATTGCTTATGTCATTACAGGAAGTATATTTATTATTGCATCAATAACTGATTGATTAGATGGTTATTTAGCTAGAAAATACAAATGAATTTCTACTTTTGGCAAATTATGAGATCCTATTGCTGATAAATTATTAGTTGATGGATTATTAATTTGTTTATCAGTTTACCATTCTATTCCAATGTTTATACCAATTACTATGATTTCTCGCGATATTGTAGTAGATGCCATGAGAATGTATGCAAGCTCAAAAGGGATCATTGTTGCAGCTAATGCTTGAGGGAAATTAAAAACAGTTACACAAATGATAGCAATTATTGCAACATTTTTTGCATTTGGTATTCCTGATCCAGCTCTTGATCCTATTAATAATGCTCAAGATATTCTTAAAAATATACATGTTTTTCTTGCAATAGATGGAATGTATTTATTAGCTTGCTTATTCTCAATTACATCTGGAATTATTTATGTAGTAAATATTAATAAAAAAATTAGAAAAGAAAATGCTAAAAAAAACTAAATACGAATGAGATCTTGATTATTTATTAGGTAACAAAAATTTTGATTATTTATTTAATACTTGAGTAAAAATTCAAAA
>CACZNK010000053.1 GCA_902782585.1 uncultured Ureaplasma sp.
TTGAATATTGTGCAAATAATGATAAATAATTAGTTGTTCTTTCACTTACACTTGCTTTAGTGTAATCTATTTTGTCAATAGCAAATATTTTTGAAGACCCATGTTGTTGTGGGTCATTTAATAAACCATTAATGTCAATTGTTACATTAGGATCATTAATTTCATCAAATGTTTGATATGATAAACATATATATGGGTCAAAAATATGGTAATTATCATCATTGATGATGTAATTAATTACACCACCAACATGCAAATTTGTTAAAGAATAATATGTATAGTTATTACTATACATATCATCAGATGGTACATGATAAAAAAGTCATGTTGTGCCACCACTAATTGATGGTATTTGTCCAATTGGTGTATTAGAAATTCAATATATACCTATAAAAAATGTTCTGTCATTTAAAAAATTATAAACATTCCTATATTTACCTATTTT
The DNA here is from genome assembly GCA_902782585.1 of uncultured Ureaplasma sp. GTDB lineage: Bacteria > Bacillota_I > Bacilli_A > Mycoplasmatales > Mycoplasmoidaceae > Malacoplasma_A. Next base: position 446 of record CACZNK010000053.1, read on the forward strand.
TTGATCACCATTTTTTTTATTGGTACATGAAGTTATTATAGTTGGTGTTGTAACAAAAATTAATGCTGCAATGTTACATAAAATTATTTTATTTTTTTTCATAAATGCTATTGATTATATTAAAAATGTATATGAATATACATTATATTTATTAAAATCGATTAACGTGAATAATAGATGAATAATATTAGTTAGTTATTGTTGGTTTTGATTTGAAAAGATATTAATTAATAAATTGTGTAATGTTTCAAAAATTCAATTTTTTCAAATGTTATCTATTATATTAATGGATATATCAATTTTAGGAAGAAATTTATAAATTTATCTTTTTTTGCAAAAATATTTATTAGATTATGAGTGGTAATTTCTTTTGAATTTAATAAATCATTAGAGAATATATTTTTTATTGTCTTGTTGCATGTTTTATCATTAATCAATATTAATGTTTCAAAATTAATCCAAAGTGATCGATAATCAATATTACTACTTCCAATATAAGATATGTCATCATCAACAATGATATATTTTGAATGAATAAACCCATTATATTCATAAATCTTGCATTTTCCTTCAATTAAATCTTGATAATGTGAACGATTTATATTTAATAATATTTTTTTGCTCTCTCTTAATCCAGGAGTAATAATTTTAACATCAACATTACTTAATGACATATAGTTTAAAGCATCAACTATTTTTTTACTTGGACATAAATAAGGGATAGCAATATAAATAGATCTTTTCGCTTTTAAAATAAGACTAATAATAGTTTGTTCAATAGTTTTTTCTTTTAAATCTGGTCGACTTTGCGTTAACTGCATCAAAACTTTATTATTATCTTTATGAATGTTCATTTTTTTATGTAATTTGCTAAATATATTAATCCATTCAGCTTTTGATATTTTATTGTATTTTTTAGTGAATAATGTTCATGAATTAAAGAAGTTGACTAATAAACTATTGCAAATTTCACCTGATACAATAAAATTTAAGTCTCTGAAGTTATTACATTTTTTATTCATCATGATATATTCATCTGAATAATTACTACCACCAAATATTGCTTTTTGGTTATCAATGATAAGTGCTTTAGTATGCAAACGGTAATTGGTTGTACTTTTATAAATATTAAATCCAGGTCAATTGAATACTCCAACATTAATACCACCATTAACCATAGCTTTTACAAAATATTTTTTTAATCTTCTTCCAAACACTCAATCATATAGAACAAATATTTCTACACCTTCTTTTTTCTTTTTTAATAATTCAGTAATAACAATTCTTGTAACATATGAATTTTTTAGTATGTATGTCTCTAAAACAATTAATTTTCTAGCAGATCTGATTAAATTTATAACTTCTTTTAAAAAATCAATATTATCATCAATAACTCTTATTGAGTTATTTAAGTAAACTGGTGATCTTGAAACACTATAGTTGTATGCAAATAAACTATTTAATTTATGGTCAGTTTTTAAAAATGAATTAGTATATGCATAATTTTCAAATTTCATATAGTTTTTATATTCATTAACATACTCTCTTCATCTTTTTACATTGAATGGTCTTAATCCAAACCAAATAAAAATTAATGTTCCTAATAATGGTAAAGTAATAACAACCATTAATCAGCAAAGTTTTATTTCTAATTTCCGATCATTATTAAACAGAACAACAGCAGTAGAAATTTCAACTGTTAATACTAATAAGAATATTGATAATACAGCTCAAAATTCATTACAAAAATGGACAAATGTGATAATTAAACTACATACAAATATAAGATAAAATGAGGTTATAAATCCAATAATAATACCACGAAAACTTTTCATGTTCTTTAAATATCCTAATAATGATATATTGTTATAATATAATAACATATAAATTAAGACAATTCAATTATGAAAAAATCAATTCAACCTAAATTACATGAAGTTACATTTAAATGTGCATCTTGTGGTTCTGAATATGTTATAGAATCAACATTGAAGCAAGATTTAGTTTCAATTGATGTTTGTTCTAATTGTCATCCATTCTATAAAGGTGGAAACACTTCTCAAAAAATTAAAGGACGTGCTGAAAAACTTTCTTCTAAATTTAATACTGGTAAAGAGAATTTAAATAAGAAACCAACCAAATCATCTAAAAAAGTAACTAAGAAATCTAAAAAAGTTATTAATTCATTAGATGAATTAAAATAGCTATTATTTTTAATTAAATTACCAAGTTTGGTAATTTTTTATTTATTTAGGATTAGTTAATGGAATACGATAAAAATTTATATAGTTCACTTGAAGCAATAAAAAATAAATATGAGGCTCTTTTAAAAAAAATAGAAGATCCCAGTTTATCTATTAGTGAAGTTACAAATATTAATAAATCCATTAAACATACTAAACCAATATATGAAAAGTTTTTAGTTTTTAAAAAACTTATTGAGAATGGGAATCAAGATGAAAAAATTTTATCATCTAATTCATCTAATGACTTAATTGAACTTGCAAAGCTAGAATTAGAAGAAATTAAACAACAAATTCCATTATTAGAAAAAGAATTAAAAATTTTACTTATCCCTTGTGATAAAAATGATGAAAAAGATGTTATAGTTGAAATGCGTCCCGGTGTTGGTGGTGATGAATCATGCATATTTGTTGCTAACTTGTTTGATACTTACAAAAAATATGCAGATAAGCAAGGGTGAACATTAAAAGTTACAGATGCATCAATTAATACAAATGGTTTTGATTACATATTTTTTACTATTAAAGGTGACAGCGTATATTCAAAATTTAAGTTTGAATCTGGTGTTCATCGTGTTCAAAGAGTACCAGCTACAGAAACTAAAGGTAGAGTTCATACATCTACAATCACTGTTGCTGTATTACCAGAAATTGATAAAGTTGAATTAAATATTAATCCATCTGATTTACGTATTGATACATATCGTGCCTCAGGTGCAGGTGGTCAACATGTTAATCGTACTGAATCTGCAGTAAGAATTACACATATACCAACTAACATTGTTGTTGCATGTCAAGAAGGGAGAAGCCAAATTGAGAATAGAGAGACAGCAATGAATATTTTAAGAGCTAAGCTTTGACAAAAATATGAAGATGAACAAACACAAAAAATTTCAAATTTAAGAAAATCTCAAGTTGGTACAGGTGATAGAAGTGAAAAGATTAGAACTTACAATTATCCTCAAAACCGTGTTACTGATCACCGTATTTCATTAACATTAAATAAACTTGATTATATTATGCTAGGTAATTTAGATGAATTAATTAATGCATTATTAGCTAATGAGCAAGAGCAGAAACTTGAAGAATTAAAACTTAATGCAAAACAATAAAATTACTTTTTCTAATGCTTTAATTAAGTTAAATAAAAAATTTGATAATGATAACATTAATCGAATTATAATGTATCACTATTCAAAGAAAGTTAAAAATCTTACAAAATTTATTCTAAATCGAAACAAATTAATTGATTTTGATTATTCAAAATATTTAAGTTCATTAAAAAATTATTATATTGACAAAAAACCATTAAGTTCTATTATAAAGAAACAATATTTTAATGGATTAACATTTAGGGTTTTTAATAAAGTTCATTTCCCAAGAAATGAAACCGAATTATTAGCTGAAAAAGTAGAAGAAATTTTGAAAAAAGATAGTAAATTAAAAACAATTATTGATATTTGCTGTGGTACAGGAAATTTAGGAATAAGTGTTAAGAATCATTTTACATATATGAATTTAACACTTCTTGATATTGACAAAAATGCAATTAAAAATGTAAGTTATAATTTAAAACATTTAAAAATTAAAGGAAAAATATTGAATAAAAATTTCTTTGATTTTATTAAACTTAATAAAACTAAATATGATGTTATTCTTTTTAATCCACCATATGTTAGTAAAGATGAATTAGATTTAAATATGATTAAATATGAAAATAAAATAAGCTTTTATAGTAATGTTAAACCTATTGAATTCTATAAAGCACTATTTAACAATATTAAGAAATTAATTAATCATAAACATTATTTAATTGGTGTAGAATTTGGATGAAATCAAAAAAAAGATATCAAAACATTATTACATAAAAACAATCTTTTAAAATTTTCAAAGTTTTACAAAGATTTAAATAATTTAGATCGTTTTTTAATTATTTATTGTTAATAATTAAATTTGCTAAATTACCAATCATTGCTGCATTATCACAACAATATTTTTTTTCAACAATATATACTTTTTTATTAATTTTTTTAATTTCATGTCTCAAAAGATTATTTGCAGCTACTCCACCAGCAATAACTATGAATTTACAATCATAGCAATTTACATAGAATTTAAGTTTACTTATCAAATCATCTACACATCATTTTAATGCAGAAGATCCAACTAATACTTTATCAATTTTTTTATTTTTATTAATTATGTTTTTAATACAAGTCTTTAAACCAGAAAAACTAAAAGAAATTGGAGGTTCTTTATGTTGAATTAATTTAAGATTAATTTTGTTTTTATTGTAAATAGAGTCTAAACCTTTACCACCAGGATAAGGAAGATTTAATTCCCTTCCAATTTTATCTAAACACTCACCAACTGCATCATCATTTGTTTCATTTAGAACTAAATAATCATTTAAACTATTAAATAAATAAATAATTGTATGTCCACCTGATGCATCAAGACAAATAAAAGGAAATTTAACAATATTATTGTTATTAATGCTAAAACTAAATGCATGAGCAATCATATGATCAATAGGTATAAGTGGTTTGTTAATTAAAAAACTTAATATTTTTGCAAATACTTTTCCTGTATGCAAACAACCAACTAATCCTGGTTTTGCAGTATAAGCAATATAATCTATATCACTAATTTTAACTTTCGCTTCTTTCAAAATATCATTTAAAATAATATTAAATTGTTTACTATGTGTTCTAGAAGCTAATTCAGGAATAATACCACCATATTTTAAATGTAAATCATTTCTTGTAACTACCTTATTAGCAATTATGAGATTATTATTAACACATGCAATAGATGTATCATCACACGATGATTCTATCGCTAAGATACAATTATATTTCTTGTTTTTTTTCAACATAGGCTCAATGCATATTGGATTTACATAAATCATTTATTGGTGATTCTATAAGATTAATAATATCAATATTTGAATTTATTTTAATATTATAGATACTTTTATATAGTTCAATTTGCTCATCATCTAATGAAAAATCCACATCTGTAAAATAATTTCCATTTACATAATCATCAATAGATTGGAATGGACTTGTATACCTTAAGAAATCAAAATTTCTCATTGGATCATATCTATATTGATTATTTTCATCCATATCAGATATTTCATTACTATCAACATGATCTAAAAATAATGATTTAACAAATTTATAGATTTTGTCTAGTTTTTGTTGATTATCATCATTTTTACTATTTATAACTAATGCATCTAATGTTAATGGTTTTGCATCCAAATGATCAATATGGAAATTATCAGGTCCATATGGTTCGTTTACTTCAGCACCCATTGCTGCATATAAGATATCACCATTATATGCAAAACTACTTAAATTTCCATCTTTTGGTGTACTTAATGATTGTAGAATAACTTGTGAATCTGAATTAAAATAAAAACAATTATTACTAAATTTTCTTGTTAGATAATTAAAATCATTTTTCATTTCTTTAATAGATTTATTCTCATTATCAGGATTTATACATCATTCTTTAGGATTGTTTGGATTTAATTTTTGAGTTTTTATTAGATGACAAAGATCAAAAAAAGTTCTTCCATCATCAATACATCCGATTCGACTAGTTTTTATAGGTTTAAATACATTTGGTAAGTTAGGATTTGTTTTGTTACCTATAAAATTCGTATATTCCTCTCAATTAGTTACATTTTCTAATTCTGGAATCTCTTTACCTTTATAAGCAAACATAAAACATTGTAAGAAGTATGGGATACAATAATCTAATAAATTTTCATTTTCATTAAATAGATTATTAAAAAAACTTGTTTCGCTTTTAATAATATTCTGAATTGTACTAGTAAATAAACCTAATGCATCTGTACCATTTTTAATTAAATTATTATTTTTATCATGTAGTTCAAATCTTGCTCAATCAATTTTTTTAACTCAATGCTTTTGTATTAATGAAATTACTTCATATGTTGAAGGAATAGCTAAATCATAATATTTTCTATATTTAGATTCAATTTCTTCATTAGTTTGATAATATAAGAAGTTTATATTCTCATCATATTTATCAATTAAATCTAAATTCATATAGCTTTCAAAATTTGCAAGAACAATTTCATCATTATTTGAGCATGAAGTCAATATAGAAATTGAATGAATTGGCGAAGAAATAATTAATAAAGGACTAAAAATATATTTTTTCATATTATTTTTTTTCTTTAATTTTCTTAGTTTTTATTATGGTGGTAATACTCATAATAGTAATAGTTACTATTGTTAAAATTGCCCCGAATGTTACAACTCATGCTTTAATACCTTTTCGTGTCATATAAATTGTAACGCCTAATGTTTGCCATGAACCATTAACCATATTTGTAATAATAAAATCATCTCAAGACATAGCAATAACAATTACAGTTGCTGTAAATATTGAAGGTAATAAATGTGGGAGTGTAATTTTTAAAAATGTTTTCATTTTACTATATCCCATGTCATAACTTGCTAATATTAAATTATTATTCATTTTCATCATTCGAGGATATACTGTAATGATTACATAAGGGGTACAAAATGAAATGTGAGATAGAATCACTGTAAAAAAACCAAAATTAAAACCAATAGGTATTAATGTCGAACTAAATAAAAGTACTAAGCTAATACCAGTAATTACCTCTGGGGACACAATTGAAAATCTTGAAACATTTAAAACAAAGTTTTTTACACAATTTCTAGATTTTCATAAACCGTAACATGTTAGTACACCAAATAATAATGAAAAAGGTGTAACAATTGTACCAAGCAGCAATGAATTTAATAAAGCATTAATAAATTGATAATTTTTAAATAAGTTAATATAGTTAACATATGTTGGTACATCAAAATTTAATTTAATATTACCACGAGAAGTTTCACCATTAAAACTTATTATGATGATTAAAACTAATGGTACATAAATTGCTAATAATACAAGTAGAACATATCATTTCTTTAAGCTGTTGATAGATTTCTTCAAGAAATGTTTCATTATTTTCCACCTTTCTTTTTCAAAATCAGTCGTGATATTTTCTTAGTTAACCAATAAATAAGTAGTCCAACTACAAGGAATAAAAAAATAATTAAAGCTAATGTACTTGCTCTGGCTAATGATATATCACTAGTTTGTGCTAGTAATCCTTCTTCCATAAGAATATCACCAATCAAAGATCCAGAACTACTAGAATTTAAGAATTGAGGCACAGAAACAATTGTTAAGCAAGGAAGAAAAACTAATGTAATTCCACTAATTAATGCAGTTTTAGTATATGGAATAACAACATTCACAAATGTTGATCATTCACTTCATCCTAAATCTTTTGATGCATAAATTAAATTTTTAGGCATATCTTTTAAAACATTGTAAATTGGTAATATCATAAATGGAATATATAAATACACAAGACCAATAATTGTGTATATATCACCACTTGTAGAATTCTGATATCCATTAATGAAATCAAATAAAGTTTTTACACCAATAATTTTTACTAGAAAACTAGATCATGTTGGTGCTGTAATAAATAAAACTGCTAATGTTTTAGTGATTTTTCCTTTAAAGTTAAATGCTAAAAAATAACTAAATGGATAAGCAATTAAAATTGAAACAACAGTAGTTATAATTGCAATAATAAATGATTTTAAAATCTTTTTTCATATAAAAACATCGACAAAATTTCAATTTTGTGATATATTACCTGAATTTGTTGGGGTAAGTGATTTGATGAATATTAAAAGAATAGGAATAACAATAAACACTAATACAATTAGTATGTATGGTAAGATTAAAAGAAAATTTCTATATGATGAAGTGAATGAAAACTTTTTTTGTTCCATAGTTTATTCTTCCTCTCCAACATAATGGATACAATATCCTTTCGTTGGTTCTCAACTTATTCCTACAATTTTACTAATTTCTAAACCTATATCACTTTGTGCTTTGATTTGCATATTATTTCAAGATAATAAAATATCAAATTGAACCCCTTTATAAACACATTGAATAATTTTAGCATCAAAAAAACCTGATTTTTCTGGTACAATTTTTATATCTTCTGGACGAACCATATAATTTAATAATGTTCCATTAGGTAATTTTGAATTAAAACCACGTTGAGTTATATCAATAGTCTTCTTATTAAATTTAATTTTGTTATCACCAATATATTCACAAACAAAAATATTTGAATCGCCAATAAATTGAGCAACTCACATGTTTGCTGGTGCTTCATATATTTTCCGTGAAGTATCAATTTGTTGAACTTTACCATTAGCCATAACAATAATCTTATTAGATAAAAATAATGCTTCTTCTTGATCATGAGTAACAAGAATGAAAGTAAGTTTTAATTTTTGATGTAAAAATTTTAGCTCAAGCTGCATTTGTTGACGAACTTTTGCATCTAAAGCAGACAATGGTTCATCAAGCAATAAAATTTCCGGTTCAATAACAATAGCTCTTGCTAAAGCAACCCTTTGTTGCATCCCACCTGAAAGGTCAGATGGATATTTTTCTTCAGCACCTTCAAGTCCAATAACTTTAATTACATTTTTAACTTTTTCATCAATTTCACTTTTAGTTAATTTTCTAGTTGTAAATTTTTTCTTAAATTTTTCATCCACTAATTCAGGGTAATTTAAATAATATGAACGTTTTGCATCAAGTTTTGAAATAATTAGATCAATATGAGCAATAATTTGATTAATTCTTTTGCGATATTGGAATAACATATAAACATTAATTATTGAAATCTGGAATTCATTCATTTTGTCTATATTTAATTTTGGTAGTTTTGGTAAACGTCTTAAATAGCAATTTCTAAAAATAGTGAATTTATTATGATTAATCACTGTTTTAACATTATTACCAAGTTTTCTATACATCTCTTCTTGTGTAGATTCAATATATTTTCTTAAATCTTTTTCATTCTTAATATTTTTAATTTGTTTATAAAATTGATGGTTTGATAGTTCATAATTTAATTGAAATTTAATTCTAGATAGTTTTGTAATATTTGCCTCTATTTTTTTAATATTTTTATTAGATTTAATACAAGCCTTATCATGTCTTTTTTGACTTAATAATAATTTATCTTTGCTAATATCATTTAAAGATTTTCGAACAACTTTCAATCCATATGCAATATTTTTATAAACATTCATATTTGGAAATAATGCATAGTTTTGAAAAACCATAGCAGTAGGTCGTTGATTAATTGGTAAACTCTTAATATCAACATCATTAAATAAAATTCTTCCAGAAGTTGGGTTTTCAAATCCAGCTAAAAGATTTAATGTTGTTGTTTTGCCACAACCACTAGGCCCTAGTAATGTAACAAATTCACCTTTATTAATTGAAAAACTAACATTATTTACTGGTGTATTACCATCAGAAAATCTTTTATATACATTTTCAAATTTAATAAAATGTTTAGGGTTAATCATTATTAATATCTCTCTTATATATTTTTAATGCTTTAATGATTGAATTTTGCCCACCATATGATATTACATATTTTGCAGCATTTTTAACATCTTCTGGTGAATTATCAAATGTAAATGACCATTCTGTTAGTTTTAACATAGAAATGTCATTTCTTTGATCACCTAAAGTTAATAATTCAGTATTTTTAATTTTTAAAAATTTTGCTAATTTTTTTAAAGCATAGCCCTTAGATACATATAGTGCATTAACTTCAATGTTTATTGCTGAACTAGAAGATATATTTATTTTTAAATTTGATTTTTTAATTAATGAAAGAATTTCATCTCGATATTCTGTTTTTGTGAAAAAGATAATAATTTTTATTATTGGATCATTAGATGGCAAATTGAATATAGGAATAATTCTAAATGCTTTGCTGATTTCATAACTGTCTAAATATTCTTCTATTGGTGTATTAATATTTTCTTTTTTAGTATATACATATACTTTTGGTAAATATTCAAATCCAGTTTCAAATGATTTTTTATATTCTTTATTATTGAATACATGGAAATAACATGAAATTTTTCCATACTTTTTACTATCAATTAATTCTTCAACAATTTTTAATACTGAATTAGCAATTCAATGGTGTATAGGCCAAAAATAATGGGGTTTTTGTTTATATAAATCATAAACAATAGCACCATTGTTTCCAATCACATACCTTATTTTTATATTTTTAAGATCACTTTTACAAATGATTCGATAAATATCATTTGCACATCTTCCTGAGGCAAGGGTTAAACATGGAGTATCATTATGTACAAATTCTTTAATGTCTTCTGAAAATTCCTTATCAATTAATCTTTCATTATTTAATGCAGTACCATCTAAATCACTAGCTATTAATTTAACATTGTGATTTTTAGCTAATAATCTATCATTAATAAATTTTGATACAGGACTGTTAAATTTTGAATAATTTTCAGAGGAACAACTTTTAATTATTTTGTTTTTCCCAATTCCGCCAAAACATTTAACAGTTTCCGCAGCTGATAAATCATTTCCACTATCGCCAATAGCAGCAACATTATTTAAAGAAATTTCCATTTTATTAGCAATTATTTTAATTGCTTCACCTTTAGAACAATTGATTGGACTTAATTCATACATAAAACCATTTGTTTTTTGAATAAAAATTTTATTTGTCAATTTAGTCTGAATATATTTTTCAAATTTTTTTCTTGCTTTTGGTCTAAATCCAAAAACATTTATTTTTCATGAAGGAATATCAACTTTAGAAAAATCAATTTTTTTTAACTTAATATTTTTTATAACTTTAGCAATTAAAGAAAGAAATAATGAATTTGAATAAACGCCATTTGTTTCAAAACCTTCTTGATAGATTCAAATGTTTAATTTTAATTTTTTAACTAAATCAACAATTTGTTTTGTTGTTATAGGATCAATTAGATTTTTGTAAATAATTTTATTTTCATGATCATATATTGCACTACCACAGAGTGTAACAATATATGGTACTTTTTTACCAGTATATTTTTCAATTCTATCAGCAATTTTTCTAGCTGAAGTTATTGCTCGACCTGTTGAGATTACTATTTGGCCACCAGCATTAGTAAAATTTTTTAATGCTTGAAAATTTTTATTTGTTATTTTATTTAATCTTTTTATTAAAGTGCCATCTAAATCAATTGCAATTAATTTATATTTCATCTCCGTATTTTTTTCAAGTCCAATCAATACATAAAAATATTTTATATTTTTTTATAGAATAATTAAAGAATATTCACTATATGAAATTAACCAAAAGACAGATACAACTTTTAAAAATAGTAATTGATGAATATACATATTCTGCACAACCAGTTCCAAGCAAATTAATTTCTAAGAAATACATGAGCGAATACTCACCACAAACTATTAGAAATGAGTTGAATATTTTAGAGAATTATGGTTTATTAGAGAAAACACATGTTTCATCAGGTAGGATACCATCAATTGAAGGCTATAAATATTATGAAATGAATATTTTAAAACCATATTTATCGAATGATATTAAAACTCAATTAAAAGCTATTCTTGAGCGAAGAGATTTATCAATTGACACAATAATTGATGAATCAGCCGCATTAATTGAATCAATTTTAAAATTACCTACAGTAGTTCAAACAGCTGATTCAAATACTCAATTAAAACGTTTTGATTTAGTTCCAATATCTAATGAACAGGTTTTAATCATTTTAGTTACATCTGATGGTGAAATTATTAAAAATACCATTCAAATTAAAAATGAAAAACAATTAGAAGATGTAACTATTTGTATAAGAATTTTTAATGACCGTTTAGTTGACACTCCTTTAACTAACATTGCTAATAAATTACCAGTGGTTAAAGAAATTATTAGAAAATCAGTACACCAATATGAATTCTGTATGCAACAAATAGTTTCCAAGATTTTTGAATTTAATTCAATCCCTAAAAAACAAAATGTTTATGGAATTAATAATTTAGTAGTTCAACCTGAATTCCAAAACCCAGAAAAATTAAAATATGTTCTTTCATTGCTTGAAAATTCTTCAATATGAAAACAAATTGCATATACAAATGAAATTACAGGTAAATCAAAAATTACATTTGTTAGTGATGTTAACAATAAAGATATAGCTGTTGCATCAACATCTATTAAAACATCAAATGTGACAAAACAAATTTCAGTAGTTGGTCCAACAAGAATGGATTATGCTAAAGTTAAAGGTTTATTAAACTTTATCAAAGAAGAATTAAATAAGCATAGTAAAAGATAAATATGAATAATGACTGAACTAAAATTGATAAAGAATTACGCTCAATAAGTGTTCTTATTAAACAATTAATTAAAAAAAGTTATAAACAATTTTATAAACAAATATTAATTAGCAAAAATTTATTATCATTTGTAGTTTTTTATGCATATTGGATTCATAAAAAATTATCAATTAAATTTAAAGAGGCAATAAATTTATTAGATTCAAATTTAATTTTGAATAAATACTTATCATTAATTTTTAGTTTTATCACTAATGAGACATTAAATATTAGTTTTTTAAAAAACAAGTTATTTAATGAAATAAAAATTAATTCATCAGAGCTTGTTGATGCAATTTATCGATTATTAAAAACTTCATTAATTAAAATAGATAAGAATATGAATACAGAATTTATAAATTTGTATTTACACTTTATTATTTTAAATAATTCTGCAGGTACAATAAGTTCAAGACCACCAAATAATCTTAAAAACATTGGTGAATATGATAAAAATCTTGATATTTATCTTTATAGTCTCCAACAATTTAAAAAAGCTAGAAATTTGTTTGAACAAATAGATCGTGAGAACTTATCTGACATGTCAACTGTAATAAATATCTTATCTAAAAACTTTTTATCATAATTATGGAAATAAAGAATGATGTTATTTATTTAGTTAATATTGAATCAATTAGTATTAATCAAATTGAATCTTTTATTTTAAAACATAAATTTGTTTATGAATTAAATTTAAACAATAACTTTTCAAATGAAAAAGATAAGAAATCACATTTAATTTCATTGTTTTTTATTATTAAATATTTACAAACGAATAATATTTTTTATGAGAATTTAAAATTTCAAGATAATCATTATTTAATTGGTGACAACAAGCATTATTTTTCAATTTCTCATAAAAATAATTATGTTGGATTTATTAGTAGTAACAACCCTATAGGTATTGATATTGAAATAATTATTAAAAATCCAAATAATACTGATATAGCCAAAAAATATTTTTCTAATTTTGCTAATGATTTTGACAATGACACTTTTTTAACATGTTGAATTAAAGCAGAATCACTATTAAAATGTGCAAATATTTCTTTTCCTAAAGCATGTAAAATTATCAATGATAATGACAATAATAATACATACCATTTCAAAATATTAAGACACAAAAATATGTTTATAGGTATTTGTTGTAAACATAAAATTGAAAATGAATATAAAATTTTTGAATTAAATTATCTACCTAAATAATACAAGTAACTTTGATTTGTTCTTATAGAAGCAATTTTAGCCTTTTCATGTCTAGTTTGGATAATAGAACGCTTTTGAGTTAAATATTTAATTTTGAAATTTAATTTAGTTAGTTTTTGATTAATTTCATTGACATTTATATTTGATGTTCTAATTCTTTGATTTAAGTAATTTTGTTTATTTAATTTTGCTTTTAAAGTTGTATTTGTAAATAATATTAATCAAAAATAAATTGTATCTTCATACAATATAAATTTACAACGATATTTTCTAGTTTTAGGTATTATATTACATTGATTTAATAAAAGAAGTAGTATTGAGAATCCTAATCATAAACCGCACATCGTATATGTTCCGGTTTTAAAACTAAATTGATTATCTCTCATTCCTTCTAAACAAATTCTTACTAAACTATATCATGTTATGTATAGCATACCTAATGATCCGGCTTTGGTTTTTGGAATAAATTCCATTGCAACATATATTAATATTAAGCCAACAAAATTAAGCATTCCTTCATATAAAAATAAAGGTTGCATATAATTACCATTTGGATAATCACCTATATACATATAAGGTAATACTTTAGATAAAAAATTTAGATACCACATGTTATTTTCACTTGGGACGATAATTGAACCATACAATTCTTGGTTAAAATAGTTGCCTCATCTTCCAATTACTTGTCCAATTAAAATACATGGCATAATAGCATCTGCATATAATCACATTGATACTTGTCGTGCAACAGGTTGTTCAGGTGCTAATAATGTATCTCTAACATGATATTGTGGTTTTTTTAATATAAATGGGAACCATCAAAATGCAAGTAAAATATCTGCAATTACTCCACCTTGGACAGCTAATCCACCATCCCGTATATTAAAAAAACTTGATCAATCAGCATCACCAATACAACAAGATCAAAATCTTGCTCCAAATATAGCTAATGGAATACCCATTAAACAATAATAATAAAATGGGTCACTTTTAATTTTGTACCAAAATTTTAATTTAACTGTAGCTAATATAATTGCTAATGTAAAACCTATTGCAACAAAAATACCATATCATTCAATAGTGAAATTACCAATATGAAAAGCAATTCTTGCATCATAATCTCAAAATTTTGATGGATTAGGTGGTACTAGTGATAGTATTTTAAGAAACATTATTTATCCTTTTTCATGACTTTTTTATAGTTTCTTATATAATCGCTTCCTGCATTATAACCTTCAGTTTTTAATTTGTGATCATGGATTGCTATAGCAATCATATTGCTAATATCACGTCCATATGTAACAGGTATGCTATATAATGGTAATTCTACACCAAGAATATTGACATATTTTCTCTCTTTACCAATTCTTTCAAAATATTCTCTTTGTAAAGAATCAGTTTTAACCAACTCAACAACCATATGAACTCTTGTAGATTTTTTAATTTTTGCGATACCAAACATTTTGGCAACATTAACTATACCAATACCTCTAACTTCTAAAAATACACTTGCTACATCATTCGCACGACATATTAATCTTCCATCAATATTACACATTTCAACTGCATCATCTCCAACAAGCATAGCATTGTTATTTCTTAGTATTTGTAATGCAACTTCGGATTTACCAATACCAGATTCACCTTTAATTAATACACCGATGCCATTTCAAAAGATAACTGTACCATGCATTAGTTTATATTTTGCTAATTGTTCATTAATTCATCCAGAAACTTGGATGTATAATTCATTTGCAAGCAATTCTGTTATAACAACAGTTGATGAATAATGTGGAGCAATTTTTTGAATCATATCAACATGTTTGAAGTTGTAGCAAAGGATAATTAATGGTGGTTTTAATTTAAATACATTTTTTAAAGCAACTTCACGATCTTTTGGTGAGATAGATGAAAGATAATTACTTTCACCATTACCTCAAACAACACAAGAGGTAATGTTATTAAATTTGCATGATGATCTATTTGCAAGTTCAAGACCTGTTCTATTTAATGCAGTATTATAAATTCGATTTGATTTTAAAGAACCCTTAAATAAAATCCGATTTGGAAATCGTTTTAACAGTGAAAGGATTTCAATATATTTTTTACTCATATTTATTTTCATTTTATTATAGTAAGATCATAGCAAAAATTAAAAATTAATCTCTCCAACTATGATTGCATAAATTGATTTATATGTCTAAAATTAACGAAATCCATTGTAATGTATAATTATTAAAATATGATAAACAAGAAATTAAAACTATTAAATTTAATTTCAATTTTTGCATTATGTAATGCTATAATTTGGTCAATTACGTTAATAAGCACAGGTTGTGGGTCTAAAATTAAAGTTACAAATGTTAGTTTAAATAAAACTTCTAAATATTTATCACCAGGTGAATCATATAAATTAGAATATACTATTTTTCCAGAAAATGCTACAAATCAATTAGTAACTTGAACTTCAAGTAATCCCTTAAAAGTTAAAGTAAATAATAATGGTGTGATATATGGATATAACCTAGGTGAATCAACTATTACTGTAACAACAAAAGATGGTCATAAAAAAGCAATATGCGTAGTTAACGTTGTACGTGAAGTGATACATGTAACAAGTGTTAAATTAGATGTTACTTCAATGAATTTGCAATTAGATAATACAATCAAATTAAAATCAGAAATTACTCCGATTACTGCCACAGATACAAAAGTAATATGATCATCATCTAATCCATTTATTGCTACAGTTGACAATGATGGTTTAATAATACCCCATGATAGAGGAGTTACAACAATTACTGCAACAACAAATGATGGTGATTATACAGCAACATGTGATGTTAAAGTATATGGATTTAAATTAGAAAGTTGTATGATAGTTACTACTAATGAGAATTCGACAATTAAATTTCAATCATATTGGCAAGATCACGATCTGGAAGTACCTAATCTATTATATTCAATTGATGATGGTGAAACATGGAATGAAATGAAATTAAATCAAACAATAAATATTCCATCAAATACATCAATATATTTAAAAGGTAATAATCCAAATGGATGGACGAGGTTTAACATTGAAAATTTAACATGATTGCAATTTGGTAAATTATTAATTGAAGGTAATGTTTCAATATCTGGATCAATTATGGGGTTATTAGATGGTGGGACTATGCTTATAGATGCAATTCCATTTGATTTTTGTTTTTATCAATTATTTGAATCTTCAACAGGGATCTCAAGCGTAAGCGAAGAATTTTTACCTTCAATAAATCTAACAAATTTCTGTTACTATCAAATGTTTGAAGATTGTACATCATTAACAAATGCTCCAGATTTGCCAGCTACAGAATTAGTAAATAATTGTTATAGCAATATGTTTTATAATTGCAAATCATTAAGTTCAATTAAATTAAATTATGAAGGAAATTATGACAATTATTATTTCTCAGATTGAGTAAATGGCGTTGCTGAAACTGGTACATTTTATTATAAAGGTCCAAGCACAGTTGAAGAATTTGGTTTTCCTAGTGGATGAGAAAAAGTTTAGGATTATACAAATTTAATTTTATTTTGTTTCTTATAAATTTTTAATTTTTGATTAAGCCTATAATATGTATTTCCTTTATTAGATAAAAGGAAGTTAATTATTTCATTAATTTTATTTTTTGATATTCTTCATGGTGAAAAATTAATGAGAAGTTTATACACTAAATGAATTTGAATTTTATTTTCTTGATTTTTAAAAAAGTTTAAATCATAATTTTGTTCAGCTCATGTGATATATAATTTATTAGTTTTTTCTAGAAGTTTACTTTTAGATTTGTTAATTTTACTTATATCATCATAAACCTTATAAAATTGTTTATTAGTCATTTTTGATATAGTTTTACGGAACTTATTACGTAAAAATTTAGGATCATTATTTGTAATATCAATAGAATATTTTATATGATGCTTTTTGCAATATTTTTCTAATTCAGATTTCCTAATCGTTATAAATGGTCGATATATTTTTAAATCTTTGTAATAGTTTTCTTTTTTGATACCATAGAATAATAGTTGTGATTTTTTTTGTTTTTGCATATAATAACTCTCAACAAAATCATCAGCATTATGTCCCATTAATATTTGCTTAATACCAGTTTTATTTGCAACTTTTAGAAAAAATTCATATCTTTTAATTCTTGCTCAACTTTCAAAATTTTTAATTTTATTTGATGAATAAATTTTTTTATTAATATTAAGAGCAAACAATTTGATTTTAAATTTACCACAATATTGTCTAACTATAGATTGATCAAAATCTGATGTATCACGATAGTGATAGTTTATATGGCATACACCATATATTCTTTTATGATATTGATTTAATAATGCCATTGAATCTGGACCACCAGAAACCGCAGCCAAATATTTATTTTTGAGCATTAGGTATTTTTGGTAATCCTGGCATTTTAAAAATACTTTCACATATAGGAATAATTAATTTAGATCCATGTGAAATTAAAATGTCTTTAATAATAATCTTATCAGTTTTTTTATAAATAACATCATGTTTATTTCATGAAAATGTAATTGGGGTTTTTGCCATGCAAATGTAGTACTTGAAATTATTAAATTTATTAATTTTTGATTTTGCTAATGGTTCATATTTAACTTTAGTATTAAAACCATAAATATTTGTTACTATGTCTTGTATTTTTTTAATTAATGAATTATTTAGTTGGTATGCAAAACGAATTTTATTATGAGATTTTGTTTGTCTAACAACTAATTTCACAAGTTTTTCAAACACTGATTTATTTTTAGACATTGGATCACAAAATGCATAGTTTAATTTTAATTTTTTTAATCATTTGATTAAATAGTTTATATGTTCAGTTTTATCATTATTAAATTTGTTAATAGCAATCACAGGATTATATCCAGTGTTTTTAATTAATTTAACATGTTGTATTAAATTTTTCATACCAATATCAAATTGTTCATGCCAATCTTTACATTTTTTTGAATGATAAAAGATTGATTTTAAAGTTACACATAATACAATAGCATCTGGTAATTTATATTCTCTACCAATGATATCAACAAATTTTTCAAATCCTAGATCACTACCAAACCCTGCTTCAGTAACTACATATTTAGCATATTTAAATGCTTCATTAATAGCAATAATACTATTGCAACCATGAGCAATATTTGCAAATGGTCCACCATGAATAATACATAAGTTGTTTTTCAATGTAGATAAGCAATTTGGTTTGATTAGATTATTAGCAAGGATTCTAATAGCTTTTTCAATATGAAAATCTTTTACATATATTGGTTTTTTATTTTTAGTATAAGCAACAATTATGCTGTTGATTCTTTCAATAAAATCATCTAAATTTTTAGATAAACATAAAATAACCATGATATCACTTGCAGCAATAATATCAAACCCTGTTTTATATTTAATATTTTTAGTAATATTAATTTCAATTTCTCTTAGACTACGATCAGATAAATCAATTGCTCTTCTTCATGTAATTGTTTTAGGATCAATATTTAATTGATTACTTTGAAAAATATTGTTTTCAATGATAGTAGCAATTAAGTTATTAATTGTTTCAATTGCAAAAAAATCACCAGTTAATCCATAATTAATTAGTTTTTCTGGAATAACTTGACTAGACCCACAACCTGTTGCTCCACCTTTAAGCCCTAATGTTGGACCAATTGATGGTTGTCTTAAGCATAAAATGCTCTTATATTTATATGCATTTAATGCATCATTTAATGCAATAGCAATAGTAGTTTTTCCTTCACCTTGAGGAGTAGGACTAATAGCAGTGACAAGAATTAGCTTTTTATTTTTTGATTTAGCATATGATTTAGTACTTAGTTTTATTTTTGCACAATCATTACCATACATTTCATATTTTGATTGGGGGATATTAAATTTCTTCAAAACATTAATAATACTCATAATTAACTCATTAACTCCTTAATATTTTGCAAGATTTTATCTTTACCAATAATAGTCATAGTTTTATTAATTTCTGGACCATGTTCTTTATAAATACATGCAATACGGATTGGTAAAAATAATTCTTTACCTTTAATATTTTCTTTAGTTTTAATATCATTAATGATTTGGATTGAATTTTCTAAATCAAGTTCATTTATATTACTTAGCTGTTTTTTAAAGTTATTTAAGACTTTGATTGAACTTTCTTTTTTAATAAATTTTCTTAGTTCATTTGAAAGTTCTTTTTTGTCAATATTGTTAAATAAATCATCAATTAATTCGTTGATTTGTTGCCCATATTGTAATTGTGGTTGAAACATACCTAATAATAAATCATGATGTTTCGAATCACAAATTTTCAATAAATCAATCATTAAATATTTCTTTACAAAACTTAAATATTTATCACTTGGCATTACTTTAATATATTGGTTTGATACTCATAATAATTTTTTAAAATCAAAGAATGCTGGGGCTTTGGAAATTCGATCAAAATTAAATTCTTTAGTTAACTCATCCATTGACAATACTTCTTTATTTGATTTTGGACTTCAACCAAGTAGTGCTAAAAAATTACATAAAGCTTCTGGGGTTACACCCATATTACGATAATCTTCAATAAATTGTTTTAATTCTTTATTACGTTTTGATAATTTTTTACCAGTTTCATCAACAATAATTGATAAATGTCCATATTTAACATTTTGTTTATCAAAACCTAATGCATTTTTAATAGCAATTTGATATGGTGTATTTGATAAATGCTCTTCGCCTCTTAAGATATGAGTAATTCTCATATCATAATCATCAACTACAACAGCAAAGTTGTACATTGGATAACCATTAGATTTTAAAATAACAGGATCAGTTAGTGCGCTAGTTGGTACAGACATATGACCTCTTACAAGATCATCTCATTCAATATTAATATTATCTTGTATTTTTAATCTAATAGCAACTTTTGGATTAGTTTTTAGTTTTTCTTTTATTTCATTTTCATTAAGGTTTAGACATCGACGATTATATTTTGGTGTTTGATGATTTTGTAAAGCTAATTGGCGATCTGTTTCAAGTTGTTCAGGTGTACAAAAACAATAATAAGCTTTATTTTCTTTAATTAGTTTTAGTGCAAGTTCTTGATAACGTTTTAGTTTTTGTGATTGTGTATATGGACCATATTGTTTTGGATTTAAAGGAGATTCATCTGGAGTCAATTTCATTCAATCTAAATTTTCAAGTTGTGATTCTGTTCCACCTTCAACATTACGTTCAATATCAGTGTCTTCTATTCGAACAACAAAATCACCATTCATATGCTTTGCATATAAATAGTTGAATAAAGCAGTTCTAGCACCACCAATGTGAAAATATCCAGTTGGTGATGGAGCATATCTTGTTCTAATTTTTACTTTTTTTTCCATGGTTTTGAAACTCCTTGAGAATTAAAAGGCATAATTTCTAATTTTTTTTCTAATATTCTTTTTGTTTTAATTAATTTTCTAAATTTTCTTACTTGTGATATATAGTGGGTAAGATATACAATAAAACCACATAAACCAATAATTGATAATAAATAGGTTGTAACAAATCTTCAAATTAAGACACTGTTGTTTACATAATGTTCAATTTCTTTTTTATCATCTAATTTAACTTTCCCTAATACTTGACAGAAAATAGATAAGAATTGTTGGGAAGTATATTCTCCACCAGGTATAGGAATAAATTTATTAGCTGTAATTGCTACATTAGCTGCATTGAATACACCTAATATACTTACATCAACATCTTTTGGTAAAGAAAACTTTAAAGCAAATGCAGCAGTAAAATATAAGAATATTTCATGGATAGCTAAAACAATTACACAATAAATAGATATTTTTCAATCCATAAATTGTTTTCTAAATTCTTTTTTTAGTAATTCTTGATTCATATATAGGTAAATAACATGATGTTTTGGTAAATAACGGAAGTGGAAAATTTTTTTGATTCTATTTCACAATAGCGATATTCAAATATGAATATGTCTACTTGTTCCCAAAATAGCTAAAATGCTAAGAGTAATTAAATCAACAATAAATCCAGTTGAAACAAATCAAAATATCAACTTAGCACTTGTTATATTAGATTTAATAAAGTCATTATATGACATACAAACAACGACATATGATGGAATGGTTATTAAAATTTGAATAGTGTGTCAAATTAACATTGTGCATATAGTGATAGCACCACATTTATATGGTTCAACATGTTGAGTTCTTAATCAGAAGGCACTATATGGATCAACTAATAAGTTACCTGGACTAATTGTAGTTAAAAAGCTTATAGTTAATGTGTATAGTATGGATTCTCAAAATGAAGTTTTTATACCTAATCTTCTTAGTCTTGCAACATAGATTGTAATTTGAACATAAAGTTTGTATGGAATAAACAATAAAAGCAAAATCAATCATAATGCAACTAGATGGTTAGTAGTAATTGCATTATGAACATTCGTAAAAAAATCAGAAAAATTAATTTTTAATGCATAAATAATTGATAGAACAATCAAAATTATAGAAATAATAATGCAAAGGCTAATGATGGCAAATTTCTTTTTGTTAAAAAAGTTTTTGCTATTGATTGTTGAATTATCAAAATTTTGAACAGATGGTTCAATAAATGTGTTAACTTTTAATTTTGGAGATCTTGATTTACTCATTAAAGACCTATTTGTATTTATTTAATTATATCTAAAGATATAAATGTTAGGTGAATCTATATTTTTTGCTCTCTTTTAATGAATTT
This sequence comes from uncultured Ureaplasma sp., assembly GCA_902782585.1. Lineage (GTDB taxonomy): Bacteria > Bacillota_I > Bacilli_A > Mycoplasmatales > Mycoplasmoidaceae > Malacoplasma_A. The sequence goes on from CACZNK010000053.1 coordinate 23,021, forward strand.
GTTTATACCTACACAATAATAAACAATGTTTATAAATAGTCGCATTAATCAATTGACATTTTTAAACTTAGGTTTTTGTTTAAATTTGAAAGTAATATTGTTATTTTTACAATATTTTCTGAATTGTTTAAAATACAATAAAATAGTTGCTAATATTTCAGGTAAATTACTTTTCTCTAATATTCTTGCATTTTCTAATTGTAATAGTACATTTTTCTCATTTTTTATATATTCTGATGAATTACCAGGTCGAGATTCAAAATACTTCTCCAAACCTTTATTGATATATCTTATAGTTTTAGCATTATTAAATAATTCCATGATTAAAATATTGTCTTGGTATGAGACTTTCTCTTTTAAATAATGCATTTTGTAAAAAACTTCTTTTTTACAATATGTTCCATGCGTCATTCATAAAAAAGGAGGAATATTCTTTTTTAATTTTTTCGAATATGGTATTCTTTTAAACATATAGTAATATGAATGGGCAGGAAATTTACATCTTTTACCATTTCATCTATAGAAATTACCAAAGATTAAATCCTCATTATTTGCATATTTATTGACATAAAAAAATGCTTTTTTTGTTATTACATCATCTGAATCGCTGATGGTTACATAATCATTATGAATTAATTTATTTTCTTTAACATAATTCATAACTCCGCCTCAATTTGAATTAGATTTTCTACATAGTTTAATATGTGAGAATTTATCAGCAAATTTTTTAACTACTTTATAAGTGTCATCTGTAGAACCATCATCAACAATAATATGCTCAA
>CACZNK010000054.1 GCA_902782585.1 uncultured Ureaplasma sp.
CCCGTTTTGGCGCGCCTTGTAGGAGTTGAACCCGCAACCTTTTGGTCCGTAGCCAAACGCTCTATCCAATTGAGCTAAAGGCGCATTTGATTAAATTATATTAAAGATAAAATATAAAAACAAAAATATTATATAATCCAATATATTAGATTTTTAAATCTACAAGATTGTTAGTAAAAGTAAATATTTTATGGATGAAATCAAAAACATCGTTTTAGATGACAAAAATCCTATATTAAGAAAACATTCATTAGATTTGAATGTTAATAATATTCAACTAAATGAAAAGAAATTAATTGATTCGATGGTTAAATATATTGATATCTCATATAATAACGAAGCAGATAAATATAGTATTAATCCTGGAATAGCAATTGCCTCAAACCAAGTAGGATTATTAAAAAAAGTAATTTATGTTCATTTTAAGTGTAATGAAAATGAATATAAATATTTATTAGCTAATCCAAAGATTGTTAGTCATTCACTTGGAATTTGTTATTTGTCAGATGGCGAAGGATGCTTAAGTGTAAAAGATAAACACTATGGCATTGTTCCAAGATATCAAAAGATTGTTGTTGATGCATATGATCTTATAAATAAAAAACAAATTACTATTAATGCTGAAAATTTATTATCTATTTGTTTACAACATGAAATTGATCATTTACTAGGGATTATTTATTATGACCATATAAATAAAGATAATCCAAATTATGTGAAATCTGAATGAATTAAAATATAAAGGAAAATATGAGCAGTATAATTGAAAAAAAATTTAATGATAAATTAAAACAAGAACGTCAAGAAATTGAAAATAGAATAACTAAATCAACAGAACATCCAACTAAGATTTATGCATTAGGTGGAATTGAAGAGATTGGCAAAAACATGTATGTATTTGAACAAGACAATGAATTATTCATTGTCGATTGTGGTATTAAATTTGCAAGTGAAGAATTATTAGGCATTGATGCTATAGTTTGTCCATTTGATACTTTAGTAGAAAACAAAGAAAAGATTAAAGGATTAATTATTACCCATGGCCATGAAGACCATATTGGTGGTATTCCTTATTTATTAATGTCTGTATTTGTTCCAATCATTTATGCATCAAAACTTGCTGCTGAAATGATTAAAAAGAAATTACATGAATTTGATATTTCAAATATGCCAAAATTTATAATTATTGATGACGAAACAAAAATAAAAACTGAGTATTTTTTAATTGAATTCTATCGTGTATGTCACTCAATACCTGATGCATTTGGTGTTTATATAGAAACAAAAAATGCTCGAATTATTGAATCAGGTGATTTTAAATTCGATTTATCAACTAGAGGTGATGAATTTGATATCATCAAATTGGCAAGTTTTGGTAAAAGAGATATTGATTTATTAATGTGTGAATCAACCAATGCAGAAACTCAAGGATTTTCACCAAGTGAAAAATATGTTATTGATGAATTAAAAAACATTATTGAATTATGTTCTGGAAGAATCTTTGTAGCAACTTTTGCATCAAATTTACAAAGAATTGACGAAATTATTCAAATTGGTATAAAAAATAAACGAAAGATTTGCTTATTAGGAAGAAGTATGAATAATAATGTTGGTATTTCTATTGACATTGGTTTTTTAAATGTTTCTAAAGATCAATTTATTGAACCAAGAGATATTAAGGATTATCCAGATAATGAAATCTTGATTTTATGTACTGGTTCACAAGGTGAAGAAATGGCAGCATTGAATCAATTAGCTAATGGAAATAATGCTTGAATTACATTCAAACATACTGATACTATTATTTTCTCATCAAATCCAATTCCAGGTAATTATGAAAGTGTAGAGAAATTATTAAATTTATTATATATGCGAGGAGTAAAAATTTGTAGTAATACAAAAGAAACTAAACTTCATACCACTGGACATGGTTCACAAATTGAGCAACAACTATTATTTAAGTTGGTAAATCCTCAATATATCATCCCCATTCATGGTGAATATAAAATGTTAAGAGCATTAAAACAAAATGCAGTTGATGCTGGAATTCATCCAGATAATGTTATCCAAATTGCTAATGGTCAAATTGTTCATATATTGAATCATAAGTTATACACAACTGATGAACATATTGAAATGTATGATGTGTTTGTTAATAATAAAAAAATTGATACAAATTCAACCGGTATGTTAAAATACCGAAAGACATTATCAGAAGATGGAATTTTTAATGTTACTTTAGTAATTAATTCAAAATTAAAAAGTTTATTGAATTTACCAGTAATTACTACTAAAGGAACATTCTTTGTTAAAGACTCGCAACCTTTAATAACAAAAATTGCTTATAGCATTAAAGAAAAAGTAGAACATCAAATTAGAAATGTTAAATTTATTAACAATAATATGTTAAGAAGAATTGTGGCAAA
>CACZNK010000055.1 GCA_902782585.1 uncultured Ureaplasma sp.
TTCACCTATGTCATCAATGACATCTTTTTTGAACAATGAACAAGAAGTTAATGAACTTGTGATTGCTATATTTAAAACTAATGCACTCGAAGTTCACAAAAGTGTTTTTAATTTTTTAGATGCTTTTAAGTTGTTCATACTATGCATATATATATGTATTATAAAAAACTATTTTACAGATATATTATTTAATTAACACTTAGTTTAAATTTTATTGTAATATATTATTACTTGTCAGTTTTATAGTTTGATACACACAGACAAGTTGTTTAAATTTATAAAAGGAGAAAAATGCCAACTATTTCACAATTAATTCGTAAAGGAAGAGATTCTAAAACTTATAAATCCAAATCTCCTGCTTTACAAAAAAATTTCAATACTCTTGAAAATAGAGAAAAGAAAAATACAAATCCATTAAAAAGAGGTGTATGTACTCGTGTGGGAACTATGACACCTAAAAAACCTAATTCAGCTTTACGTAAATATGCCAAAGTTAAATTAACAAATCATCAAGAAGTATTAGCATATATTCCAGGCGAAGGACATAATTTACAAGAACATAGTATTGTACTTGTAAGAGGTGGAAGGGTTAAAGATCTTCCTGGAGTAAGATATCACATTGTTCGTGGGGTTTATGATACTCAAGGTGTAAATAATCGTAAACAACAAAGATCTGCATATGGTGCTAAAACACCTAAAGCAGTTTCATAATTTAGGAAGGAATTAATATGCGTAAAAATCAAGCTAAAAAAAGAGATGTTCTACCTGACCCAATTTATAATTCAAAATTAGTAACTAAGGCCATTAATATATTGATGCAGAATGGCAAGCGTTCAAAGGCTCAAGATATTCTATATAGAGCATTTAAAAATATTGAGGAAAAAACAAAGAAACCAGCAATGGAAGTATTTAATAAAGCAATAGAAAATATTATGCCAACATTAGAACTTAAAGTTCGTCGAATTGCTGGTGCTAACTATCAAGTACCTACAGAAGTTTCTCCTCAAAGACAAATAACATTAGGATTGAGATGATTAGTTTTATATTCAAGAAATCGTAATGAGAAAACTATGGTTGAACGTTTATGTAATGAAATTATTGATGCAAGTAACAATGTTGGTTCTGCTGTTAAAAAACGTGAAGATACTCATAAAATGGCTGAAGCTAATAAGGCTTTTGCTAATTTACGATTTTAATTTATTGGAAAGGAATAGTGATAAAATATGGCACGAAATTTTCCAATGAATAAATATCGAAACTTCGGTATTATGGCACATATTGATGCAGGTAAAACAACTACATCAGAACGTGTGTTATTTTTAACTAATAGAATTCATAAAATTGGTGAAACTCATGATGGTGCTGCAACTATGGATTGAATGGAACAAGAAAAAGAAAGAGGTATTACTATTACTTCTGCAGCTACATATTGTGTTTGGAAAGAACACGAATTAAATTTGATTGACACCCCAGGACACGTGGATTTTACAGTTGAAGTTGAACGTTCACTACGTGTACTTGATGGTGCTGTTACGGTTCTTGATGCCCAAAATGGTGTCGAACCACAAACTGAAACTGTATGACGACAAGCTAGTGAATATCATGTACCACGAGTTGTATATGTAAATAAGATGGATAAAGTTGGAGCTAATTTTGAAGAATCTGTTAAATCATTGAAAACTAGACTTGGTGCAAATGGTGTTGCTATCCAATATCCTATTGGATCAGAAAACAATTTTCAAGGTTTAATTGATTTAATTGAAATGAAGGCATATTACTATAAGGGTGATGATAATGAAACTGCTGAAGTTAAAGATATTCCATCTGATTTGGTTCATAAAGCTAATGAATATCATAATATTATGATGGAAGAAATTGTTAATTTTGATGACACATGTATGGAAAAATATTTAAATGGTCAACAATTGACAATCGATGAAATTAAAATGTGCATTCGCAAAGGAACTTTAACATCAGAATTTTTCCCTGTTATTTGTGGTTCAAGTTTTAAAAATAAAGGTGTTAGAAAAATGATGGATGCTGTTGTTGATTTCTTACCATCACCAATTGATGTAGCATCAATTCAAGGTTTTGATGAAAATGATAAACCTACAGAAGTAAAACCAAGTGATGATGAAAAATTTTGTGGTTTAGCATTTAAAGTAGCTACAGATCCATTTATTGGTAGATTAACATTTGTGCGTGTTTATTCTGGAGTATTAAAAGCTGGTAGTTATGTAATGAATACTACCAAAAATGTTAAAGAACGTATTTCACGACTTGTAAAAATGAGTTCAAATGCTCGTTCAGAGATTGATGAAATCCGAGCTGGTGATATTTGTGCTGTGATTGGATTAAAATCAACTATAACTGGTGATACATTAGCTGCTGAAGGTATGGATATTAGACTTGAATCAATGAAGTTTGCTGATCCAGTTATTTCTTTAGCTGTTGAACCTAAAACTAAAGCTGATCAAGAAAAAATGGCTATCGCATTAAGCAAATTAGCTGAAGAAGATCCAACATTTAAAACATTTACTGATGAAGAAACTGGTCAAACAATTATTTCAGGAATGGGTGAATTACATCTTGATATTATTGTTGATCGTATGCGTAGAGAATTCAATGTTCAAGTCAATGTTGGTGCTCCTCAAGTTGCATATCGTGAAACATTTACTAAAGTCGGAAATGCTGAAGGTAAATATATTAAACAATCTGGTGGTAGAGGACAATATGGTCATGTTGTTATTAAATATGAACCTAACCCTACTAAAGGTTATGAATTTGTTGACGCTATTGTTGGTGGTAAAGTTCCTAAGGAATATATTAAATCAATCAATAATGGAATTATTGAAGCTACAAAATCAGGACCATTAGCTGGATACCCATTAATTGACATCAAAGCAACATTATTTGATGGTTCTTATCATGAAGTTGACTCATCAGATATGGCATTTAAAATTGCTGCAAGTTTATCAGTAAAAGAAGCTGCTAAAATTTGTGGATTAGTTCTATTAGAACCAATTATGTCAGTTGATGTAACAGTTCCTGAACAATATTTTGGTGATGCTATGGGAGATATTTCATCACGAAGAGGAAACATTATAGGAACTGAGCAAAGAGCTAATGCCCAAATTATTAAAGCTAAAGTTCCTTTAAAAGAAATGTTTGGATATGCAACTGATTTAAGAAGTTTTACTCAAGGCCGTGGTAATTATGTAATGCAATTTAGTCATTATGCACAAGCACCCAAGAGCATTGTTGAAGAAGTTGTTAAATCTAAACAAACCGCAAATAAATAGTTAATATATTATTTACTTTTTGTATTTATCAATTTTATGGATTGATTCAATTATTGAATCATTCAATGTTGTTAGGTTATCATTAGATATTTTTTTAAAAACTTTAATTGTTGATAATGCATAGTTAGTGATAATACCATCTTTTGGTTTTACAGCATATCCTATATCAACCATATCAAGCATTTTTAATCCAGACAATAAAGCGGAACAAATTTTATGTGTGCAACTCATCTTTGCTCCATCACAGATACACATAGCATTTGAACATAATGAACAACTAATGATATTATCAATCTTAGAATTATTTAATCCTAATTGATATGCAAGTCCTGCTAATGTTGCTGATACTGCAGCAATTACACTACCACAAAATGCTGATAAATGTCCAATATTCTTTTTAATCATTCATACAACAAAGTTAACTAAAGCTAATGATTGTAAATATACAAGATATGTTGTTCTATTATGAATATGTAATTCATATTGAGGGATCGATGAAGTTAATCCATGGTCACCACTTCCACATGAAGTAGCAACAGGTAATGGTGCTCCACTCATTCGAGCATCAATAGCAGCAGCAGTATTTAAAACTATTTTTTCATATAATGATGAGTTATTGTTTAATGTTCTTAAATATACATCTGTAAATGAGTTAGGAATGATATGTTCTAAACCATATTTAGCAATTTTCATGTTAATTTCCGAAATTTTACCTAAATATTTTAAATCATTAATAGTACATGATTTAACAAAACGGATAATATCATTAAATGTAATTTTATCAAGTTCCTTCAAATCTGCTCTTGCTTTAGTTTTAAATTCTTTAATACCATTATTAATAATGTATTTACCATTTTTTTTAACATAAACAATGTGATCATGATAATGTGAAATTACAGCTTCAATAACATCGTTATTATTAGTTGTTACTTTTACTTTAGTATAAACAGAGTCAGTATTTTTTGCTAATTTAACAATGATTTTATTATCAGTAATTAATTTGTTTGCTTCAGATTTTTGTTTTGGAGTTACTGATACAAACATTTCAAGTTTACGTTTTGAGTTAGCAATCATTGCTGAAGTGGCAATAATCATTTTAATACCACATTGACCTAAATTGGGAACACCAACACGAAATACATTTTTATAAACAAATGGTGAAACATCAACTTCAATCTTTTTATAAGTATTAGCAATTGATGGTTTTGTTATTAAATTAGTACACGATGCAACTGCATAACCTACTAATCCTATTTCTGTACAACCATATGCTTTAGAAACTAAAGTATGTAGTTGTTTAAGCATTAATTTTTTATCAATCATACATATATTATATAATGCTTTTACTTGTTAATTAATCATCATAATCACATAATTAACAACTGGCAGTTGATCTACATTATCAACATGGAGTTAAGTTGTGAATATAATATTAAGGTTTTAATATTTGTATTAATATCAATAAATCGAGCTATGTTGCAAAAAATGCTCACTTTTTGCAACATATCTCTAAAATAGGCTTATTACAAATTAATGATTCAAGTTTTCTTCTTTCTCATTGTGAAAGATGTTTATAATAATATTTGTTCATTTGACTCCTTAAGTTAAAAA
>CACZNK010000056.1 GCA_902782585.1 uncultured Ureaplasma sp.
AAATTATGAACAATTCAGTTAAATTTTTACACTTCATTTATTGTTTAACAACCCCATGTTATGGACTTTATAATCAAAATTATCAAAAAACATATATCACTAATAAACAAATTCAAAAAAATTTGATTTTTGCTAAAAATTTAAATGAAATTAAGCAAGTAAAAAATGATTTTTCCTTATCACAAGTTGTATATTGACATGATAATTCTCCAGCTGGTGAAGTAACTAACATAAATACCCATCAAGTTGATTTTAGTATGAATACTAAAACTATATATGGATCAGTTAATAATTTTGGAGAAAATAATTCCCATACATGAATTAATGAAATTATTCAAACATCACATGTTGATTCTGTTAATAATTCAGGAGCATACACATATGGAAATGTTGGTTATGATTCAAAAACAAGAACACCAGCATGGAACAAAATTTTAAAAGACTATATAAACTTATATATTCCTACTTCCCAATATAGTTGAACTAGTCTAACTCCATCAATTGCTATAGATTGTAAAAATATCTGAAAACCATATGAAAAAATTGCTGAATTAACTGGTAAAAAAGTTTTTCAAAATGGAAATCAGTCTGATTACATTTATAGTAATAATGAACCTATAAGATTTATTAAAGGAATTAATAAAGGATTAACTAATAAAAATTACAATGTATATGCAATTCCTTATACTTTTGTAAAAGAGGTTCAATATATTTATGTTATTTACAACTATGTTAGGCGTTATGTTTATAGTTTACAAACAAACGATAATCCAAACAAGACTTCATATACTGAAAACGTTGATAATTTGGTCAAATTATCTAATCCATTTGTTAATATTTTTGATCCATGTCAGTTATTAACCATTGATCATGTTAATTATAATAATCACCAAATTGTATTTGGAATTAACAAAGACATTGCGAGTTTTGTTAATGAATACAAAATTTTATTAGAACAAAATCAAATGATTAATATTTCATCCAATTTAATTTCTAAAGCTAAAACATATAAAATCGGTAATATTAGACAACTTATAAATATTTATGATCAATTAAAAAATATTCTTAATTTAAGAATTAATTATGAGATTTATGATCAAAATAATAATCAATTTAAAAAACAATTTATTGATGTTAGTTTTGATGATTTACTTTACATGAGAAAAGCAATTAATATTAATCAATATCAAGATAAATATCCTTTTAAAATAAATTCAATTGATGTTTTGGGATATGAAGATAAAAACATATGTTTATTAAAAAGTAAAAATAAATTTCAACCTAAATGATCAACTAAACATATTAATAATAATGGTGAATATTTATTTATTGATAAACCTCAAATAGGTAATGTCATATTCAATGACATTACTTCTAAATATAACAATGTGTATCCATCAATGATTTCTAAAGAGGAAATCCTTTATAAATTTTTTAGTTTATATGATGACAACTATTATCCTTTGGATATATCAGTTATTGATGATTCAGATATATCAATCATTGCTAATGATTTAACTGGATCAATTAATATAAAAGTAAAAACAAACAAAGGATATATTGAAAAGAATTTTAATAATTTTAAAATCTTTGATATTGATAAATTTACTAATATTGATGCATGTAAAATTCAATATGGACTAATTACTAATAATGTTAGTAAAGCAATAATTAATCAAATATTGATTGCCAATAATTTTGATCTTGAAATTTTAAATAATATTGATTACTCAATAACTAATACTGATATAACTAAAGGTGAAATTACTATTAAAATTGATTATGTTAAAAATGATATATATAAACCAATATTGAATAAAAAGATAAAAATTAGTAATTTTTTATGTATATATTTAACTCAAAATAACAATGTTAATATCCTAAAGAATTATCAACCTAGTGAAATTACAAATGAAATATTCAAAAACTATTTAATTAATATTTCTGATGGATTTAAAAGTTTGTATATCAATGATTTAAAAATTAAATTAAAACCAAATGATAAACAAAATCAATTAGTGGCTGAATTAACATATGGTAAAAATAAAGATAAATTTGTCTACAAATTTATTGATAAAAACAAAATATCTAATTATATTTGTTTTGGTTTATTAGCAATTGGTGTAATTGTATTAATAATTGGTCTTAGTCTGTATAGAAGAAACAAGTCTGCCAAATAATTTATTATCAACATTTCTATTAATTAAAACATCATATAATTGGTTATGTAATTTCTTTTTTGTTTTCACATAAACTTTAAAGAAATATTGAGAATGACCTACTTGGATATTTTTTAAATTACTATTTTCAAACCAAACTTTAACTTTTTTATTAATAAAATTATTAAGATAATTTTTAGTACATTTATTAGCTAATTCAGAAATTTTTTTAACTCTTAAGAATTTAGTTTTAGTATCAATTTGATTCGACTCAAAACTGCCTCTTGTATTTTTTCTTACCGAATAAGGAAAAATATTTATAAATGAAAAATTAATTTTTTTCAAGTTTTTAACACATTCTTTAAAAATTTGATCTGTTTCATTATTGTAACCAACAATATAATCAGTTGTAATACTTGCTAAAGGATTTTTTATTCTTATGTATTTACATAGTTCATAAAATTGATTTATAGTATATTTACGATTCATAGATTTTAATATCTTGTCATTTGCTGATTGCAAACATAAATGGAATTCTTGAACTCAACGAGATTTGTTTTTAGTGATTAAATCAATGATTTGTTTGTTAATTTGAAATGGTTCAATTGATGATATTCGAACCCTAAAATTACCATAAAGTTTATCAATATCTTTTAATAGATCATAGAATGTGTAATTTTTATCTTTATAACCAGCAGTATTAACTCCAGTTAATACGATTTCATAAAAATTTTTACTAACTAAACTCTTAATTGTTTTTAAAACTTTAGTATGACTTAGTGATCTTTGCCGTCCTCGAGCATATGGGATTAAACAATATGAACACATAAAATCACAACCATCTTGAATTTTAATTACTGCACGTGTATTTTCGCAAAATGAATAAACTGGAAATTCTTCAAACTCTTTTTCATGTGATAAATTATTAACCTTAACAATTTGTCTTTTATGTTTATAAAAAGCATTTATTAATTTTGGTAATTGTTTTTTAAATTTATTACCTAAAATAATATCTCCATGAAGAGTTGAATATTCACTATTAATTTGACTATAACAACCAATAATTACTAAAACTTTAGCATATTTTCGTGCCCGATTAATCATGTTACGGCATTTACTATCAGCTCTTGAAGTTACAGTGCATGTATTGATAATACAAATATTAGATTTTTTATAATCTTTAGTAAATTTAAAACCATTTTTGATCATTTGATCAATAATAGCAGTAGATTCAAATAAATTAACTCTACATCCTAGATTAATACAACTAAATTTCTTTTTTTGGTTCTTCATATTCATCTAATTTATCAACTAAATTAGATGTTGCTTTTTTACCAATGTAATCAGTTGGTGAACAATTATCAAGTTTATCTTGCATTTTTTTAAATTCTTTATCAGACATCTTGTTATTTTGTTGATTTTTTTTCTTATTAATTTCAATTCCATTTTTTCTTAAATAAATTTCTTTATCAATATGGAATCTTCCATATTTATATATACCAATTGTAAACAATGACATAACCATACAACTAACAAATAAGGTGATACTTCATGTTATTGTTCATTCTACTGGTAAACATACAATAATTGTTGAAACTACTAATATTAATGAAAATATAATGACACTTGAAATAAATCAACCATACCATTTATGGTTTATATGGAATTTATACGGAAGAATAATCCTTGATTCAAAATATAAAAACACAACTAAGATTAGAAGTGAAACAACATTACAAATAATTATTGGTAATTGATAATCCAAATTTGGATTATTTTTATTTGTAAAAATAAGTGAAATTGCTAATCCTAGCATTGAAACAAAATTACATACTAAAAATATGTAATAAGTATAACTTGTTTGAAACTTATTAGCCGGTGCAGAAGTATTTGATTGATTATTTAAATTATTTTTGCCCATCTTTAATAATTTTATCTAATATAGCATTAATAAATTGTTTATCTCTAACTAATCCACGATGGTCACATGTTTTTAATGCTTGGTCAATAATTACATTAATTGGTGTATCTAAGGCATAGAATTCACTCAAAGATGATAAAATAATTGTTTTAGTCAATACATTTATTCTTTGATATGTCCAAGTTGGATTTAATCTTTTTGTAATCTCTTGTTCAAATTTTTTGTAATAATCAAAATAGTATTCTAAAACTTTTATTTGATCTCGATCAAAATTATCATTTTCAAAAGCTTGTTTAATAACCAAATTTTTATTTGATGTATGATTAATAACTACATCTGAATATATAATATTCAAAACTTGAATTCGCTTCTTCCAACGTGCGTTATTATTCATACAAATAAAATATATTAGTCAAAGACTAATACAATATTAAGATTCGAAATGTTTAAATTTAAATTGATGTATAAACTTAATTTTTTTATATAGTCAACAACTATACTTCCATAAAATTGAGTTTTGTTATTTTTAACAAATTCAATAATTAAAATAGTTTTTGACATTTCTTCAATTTGTTGTAACTCAACATTCTTTACTTGAAAATTACTATCATATCCTGCAAGCATAAAAATTGATTTTTTAATCAATTCATTAGTAAGACCAATTGTACCTTTATGGTTTTTATCAATAATTTTAACTTCTTCCAACATATTTGCCTGTTTTTGTATCAACTATAACTTTTTCACCTGTTTTAATGAATTGTGGTACACTTAATTCATAACCAGAGGTTAATCAAGCCCTTTTTTGAGCGTTAGTTACACTATTACCTTGAATTGCATCTTCAGCACTGGCAATTGTGCAAATAACTTGATCCGGAAGGCTAACACCTAATATTTCATCGCCATACTTATTAATAGTAACTTGTGTTCCCTCTTCAAGTAATTTAACTTCATTTTCAATTTTCTTTTTATTTATTTCAATAGTTTCAAAAGTTGTATTATCCATAAACACATAGTTTTCCCCATCATTGTATGAATAATTCATTTTAATAACATCAACCATTACTTTTTCAACTTTTTCACCAGTTAAAACTTCAATAGTAATTGCGCCTGT
>CACZNK010000057.1 GCA_902782585.1 uncultured Ureaplasma sp.
ATATGAAATATTATAAACAATAAATAATAATTAATTCATTAGGTTAAATAATTTATATGTATATAAATATATTATATCAAATAAATTATTGTATTAAATACTAAATTTAATTTTTATAAATTGAAAAAGAAAATATATAAACAATTAAAAAGATAAATGTTATTTAATACAAAAACAAAAATCAATATTAAAATTAAAAATAGAAGAAATAAATTAAAGTAATTAATATAATAAGGCCAAGAAATATTGCAATATTTTTACCATAAGATTTTTTGCATCAGAAAAATTCATCTTGGATTTTTCAACAGAAAATAACATCTTTTAAGATAATTAAAGTATTTTTAAAAAATAAATTTGAGAGTGAAAACCAATTATTGTTAATAAAACTGTAATAGAAATATGTATATGATAGTTTTCTATATTTCAGTATTAAAGAATATATTAAATTAATAAAATCAAAGTAATAAAAAATTGAATAAAGAGATAATAACAATTAAAAGAAATAATGCATAAATAAATAATATATTAAAAAATAAAAATGAAATTAATGTTTTGAAAATATAAAAATACTGGTAAATGGATAAATATTGATATTCTTGATGTCTCTCTATATGTTTTAAACGATAAACATAAAAATATGTAAAAAAATGGCGTCTCGACTCGGCCCTTCGGGCCGAGTCTCGACTATGAAATTTCCCTTTGCTCTCGGTTGATGTCTATTATATGTTCTAAAGTGTAAACACTAATTATGTAAAAAAATGGCGTCGAGACTCGGCCCTTTGGGCCGAGTCTCGACTCCCAACTTTCTCTTTGCTCTACTTTTGTTCCCGTGTTTCTTTTTACTGGATTTCCTGTTTGTCTTTTCATATCTTCTCTTCAATTTCATTTTTAATTTATATCTTTTATTTTATATTTAACCTTCATTTCATTTCTTTTATTATCTTAATTTCCTTTTTAACTACTTTAATATTTTTATTTTATTCTATTATATTCCCACACTTTTAATTTTTAACAAAAGATGTATTATATTATAAAATTTATTTTACATTCAAACTATACAAAAAATTCATTTTTTAATTTTTATACAAATTATTTTGCTCTCATTTTTTGTTTCAATTTTATTGAATTTTCATTTTTGATGCAAAAATGACTGTGTTGTGTTACTTTTCATTTCTTAATACTTTTTGTTATAACGTAATTTCTCATTCCTTTATTTGTACTTATCTTTCAATTTTTCATTTTAACGTGCTTCTATTTAAGTTATTATTAAATATTTTGTTGCAAAAACCGTGGCCTATATATTATAATTATTAATTCTTTTTTTCATTATATTATTTCAACTCTTTTCATTATACTATCATTTTTGTTTTTATTCCTTTTTATATCATACCCTTATTTTCTACTATTCATTCTTGCGCAAAAAATTTTGCGCCAACCTTTTTGCATAAAATTTTTTTGCATCCAAATTTCCTTCTTACAATTTTGCAAATTTTGTAATCATTGATATTTATTTATTTATATTTATTTAATTCAATTGTTTGAGTAATTTTTCTTTGATTTTTCCTCAATTATTAATTTGTTTATCCAATTTAATGTATAATTAAATATTGGAGCAAAATTTCGTGGCCCAAAAATGGTTATTAACAAATCCAGAGGATGAAGGTTATAATAATTTTATAGATTATTATCATAAATTACCAGGACATGAACCAAAACCTAAGAAAGCAGTAGATGCCTCTATTAATGATTTTCTTAAAGCTCTTGGTAATGATTTCAAAAATTATGCAAAGACTTTCAGTACTCATGATAAAATGATTTTCCAACATTCAAATTATAAAGCTAGAATTAAATCAAAAATTATAAGATATGTATGTTTACCGTATATTTTATTTGCTCAAGGCTATTCAGAACCAGATGTAAGAGCAATAATATTTGCAAAAGATAAAACACCTGAAATGAGTACATTAAGAAGAATATGGAGTGACGATGATATTAAGAAATTACTTAAAGATAGTACAGATTTAGCAGCTATAGTTAAACAAGTTGAAGAAGCTATATTTAATGACTTAAAAGCTAGTAATGGTAAAGAATTACAATTCTTAATTAGTTTAATAAAAGAGGATGGTACAATTGAGCCATATTTCTATAACGTTGCAGTAGCAAAAGCTCAAAATGATGGATATTTGAATTAAATGGACAAAAAAATATCGCTTTTAGAAAGCTCTGCTTTCGCTTATTATTTTTTAACCTTAATTAGTAGAAGGTGATCTGACAGTATACCATTCATTAGCAGTTAAATTAGCAACACCTACATATATTTGTAATTGACATAAAACTAAGATTCTATTGAATTTCAATGGA
>CACZNK010000058.1 GCA_902782585.1 uncultured Ureaplasma sp.
GTTTATCTAGAGAACTATTAAAAATTAAATCTATTGAACATGCAAATAATTGACAATCTAAATTCAAAATTTGAAAGGACAAATATTATGAATTTATTAGTCAAAAAAGTTTTAATCCAGAATCCGTGAAATTTGATTTACCCATACAAGACTAAGATCTGCTGCATTTAATTTAGAAAAATTACTTTTAAGTGGAACATTATTTAATTTTCTTGACAATAATTAAATAAAAAGTATGAACATGTGCTTGAAGGCAGAATAAATTCCCCTATAAGACATTTATTAAATTGTCATAGAGGAACAAACTTTGCTGGTCAACAAAAAATAGTTGAAATTTATTTATTCAAAAGAAGCATGTTTTGAAACAAGATTATTGCATTAATTTTTAAGCAAAAACCATACTTTTTTTGCAACATAACTCCAAATTATATTTTATATTAATCCACAGTAAAAAAAGGTTGAATAAAATTACCAAAAAATTAATTTTGTCATTTATAAAAAACAACTCTAAAGTTTTATGGTGGAGATGATGGGAATTGAACCCATTTCCACAAACAAAACCTAAGTGAATACTACAGTTTAGTCTACTATTAGAACCTTCATCTAGTGTTGTATGGTTATAGACTACCACCACTAGAGATAGCTAAGATTAGATTCATCAATGTTATTAGCATCGCAAAGATATATTCTCTTTGGTTAAAAGTGTATTAGATAGAAGAGATTAAATTTCTATTACACCCAATATGCACATTGAACTGTTTAATAATTAAGCAGCTACTGCGCAGTTGTATTGGAATTGGTTAGCTAAAAATGGTTGGTTAATAGCTACTTCTTCTGGATTGTTTGCATTTGATTGCATCTCAAGCTATAAAGGGCATACCCTACTGCATTCACTTAAACCTTGATCATGTCGAATCCGTGACATCCCCATGGTTTTTGGAACATATTTATTCTATCAAATATATTATTTACATGCACACTTTTTTACAAAATATATGAATAATGGGTCAACATTTTTTGGTTTTGAATGATATTCTGGATGGAATTGACACCCTAAATAGCAATTGGCTTTATCATTTTCAATAAATTCAGTAAGAGTTATATTTTTAATTGAACATGTCATACTGATATTTAAACCATTTTCTATAAATCTGTTGATTAATTTTTTATCTATTAAACCAAAAATATTTGAATGTCTTTGTTTTATAGTATTACCATTGTATAGTCTACTTGCTATTGTTTTGGGTTTAATTTTGCATTCATAATCACCTAATAATGCTTTATTTTGAATTTTATGAATAATATTATTTGATTTTGAAAATTCTGCTGAATTTGCTTCTTTCATTCCCAACACATTTCTTGCAAATTCAATACACATAAATTGCATTCCAGAACCAATACAAATTAATGGAATATTATGTGTGCGAATATAATTTATAGCACTAATAATATATTCATCACCTTTATTACCAAATCCTTCACCTTCAGAAATTACAACCCCTTTACATCCTTTTAATAATTTATTAATACTTTTATTTTTGATTGACATAGCTGAAATTCATTTAATATTTACATTAATATTATTTTGTCATCCAGCAAATCTTAGTGCTTCTTGTAAAGATGTATATGCATCATGTAATGATATGTATTTACCAATTAAAGCAATTTGAATAGATTTTTTAATTTTGTTAATCTTATTCATGTATGAAGATCAATTTTTAATGAATTGATCTTTTTCTTTAGAGTATTTGATATTAAAATATTCAAAGATTCGTATGTGTATTTTTTGTTTGTAAAGTATATCTGGTAAATCATAGATTGATTTCAAATCTGGTGAGAAAAAGATATTTTGATGATCAATATGTGAAGACAATTCTATTTTTTCAAATATTTCATTATTAGGTTTAGAACTTGTACGTAAAATTAAAAAATTAGGAAAAACACCATATGTACGGATTTCCTTGATTGAATGCTGTGTTGGTTTAGTCTTGAGTTCTCCATTGGTTGAACCTAATGAGATTAATGGAGAAACTAAAATAGGCAATACATTTTCATATCCATATTCAGGGATGAATTGTGAAATAGCTTCAGTGAAAGGAATTCATTCAGCATCACCAACAGTTCCACCAATTTCAATTAATAAGAAATCAGGTTCTTCAGCTTTTATTATGTTGTAAATTTTTTCTTTAATTTTATTTGTGACATGAGGAATAACTTGGATGGTTTTACCATTATATCCACCTAATAATTCGCAATCTATGATTTCTTTATAAATTCTTCCACTTGTTACTGTTGAAGATTTAGTTAATTCTTTTTCTATAAATCTCTCATAATTACCTAAATCAAGATCAGTTTCAATACCATCTTTGGTTACAAAATCTTCACCATGTTGACTTGGTGAAATTAGTCCCGCATTAACATTTAAATAAGGGTCAAATTTTAATACACTAACTTTCTTATTATTGTTAGCTAGAATTTTACCTATTGATGAGATAATTGTTCCTTTACCAAGAGAGCTATAGACCCCACCAAAGACAAATATAACTTTTGTTTTATTTAATTTACTCATACAAAATATACTATCATTATTTATACTTTGATAGAAAATTAATTTTCTATAATAATCACATTTACTTTATGAAAAAAATAATTGAAGTCTTTGGTGCTGGAATATCTGGCTGTACAATTGCAAGATTATATGCAGAAATAGGCTATCAAGTTAATCTATATGAAACAAAAAGTAAAATAGGTGGTAATTGCTTTGATTATTTAAACAAAGAAGGGATTTATGTCCATAAATATGGTCCGCATATATTCCATACTAACAATGATAAAGTAATTAAATTTGTTAAAAAATTCACTAAATTTAATGGTTATAAACATCAAGTATTAGCAAATATTAAATCTAAATTAATTCCTTTACCTATTAATTTTAAAAGTATTAGAATTTTATTTAACAAAGAAGCTAATCAAATTATTGATCTATTGAAAAAGAATTTTAAGGATCAAGCATATGTAACACTTTTTGATTTAATGAAAATTAAAAATACAAAGATTAAAAAATTTACTAAATTTTTATATGACAATATTTATGCTAATTACACAGCTAAAATGTGAGGTATCAATATTAAAAATATTGACCCTAATGTAATTAGTAGAGTAAAAATTATTTTGTCTGATTTTAATAATTATTTTCCTGAGGATAAATTTCAAGGTTTACCAATAAATGGATATACAAATATGATGAAAAAAATAATTAAACATAAAAATATTCACTTATTTTTAAAATCAAAAAATAAAATCACATTTAATAAAAATAATATTTATATTCAAAATAAGCCAACTAAAAATTTGATTTTTTATTCTGGTCCAATTGATGAATTATTAAATTATAAATATGGCATGCTGCCATATAGAAGTCTTTATATTGACTTTAAAAATCTTAAAAAACCTAGTTTCCAAAAATGTTCAGTTGTTAATTATCCTGCACATAAGACAATGACTAGAATTACAGAATATAAGAAAATGACATTGCAAAGAACAAAAAATACTGTAATTTCAAAAGAATACCCAGGAAAATATGATTCAAAATCTAAAAAGTTTTTTAATAGATACTATCCTATTCATAATCAAAATTCAATAACCATTTACAATAAGTACAAAATGTATCTTAAAAAGTTTAAAAATTTTTATCCACTTGGTCGATTAGCTGAATATAAATACTATGACATGGATGATGCTATTTTAAATACAATTAATTTATTTAATAATTTAAAATACACTTATGAAAAATAATAATCAATATTCATTCACTGTTATTACTGCAGCATATAATTCTAGAAAATACATTAGTAAATGTATTTTATCTGTAATCAGAAATAAATATAATTTAAAAAAAATTGAGCATATTATTGTTGATGATGGTTCTA
>CACZNK010000059.1 GCA_902782585.1 uncultured Ureaplasma sp.
TCCACATAGTGGATATAATTTTTTGCTGACATTTTTTTAATACTTCACCTATAATTCAAGTGTTGCACTTAACATGTCATTCTGGGAAATCATCCAAATTTTGGATGATTTTTATTTATTAAATTTATTTACTTATTATTCAATAATTTCAATTACTGAACCAGCACCTACAGTGTGTCCACCTTCACGCACTGAAAATTTTGAACCTTTTTCAATAGCAATAGGTGCAATCAACTCAACAGTAATTTCAGTATTATCGCCTGGCATTACCATATCAACACCTTGCTTTAATGTAATTGAACCAGTTACATCAGTAGTTCTAAAATAAAATTGTGGACGGTATCCATTTAAAAATGCTGTGTGACGACCACCCTCTTCTTTTTTAAGAATATAAATTTGTGCTTTAAATTTCTTATAAGGTTTAATTGAACCTGGTTTTGCAAGAATTTGACCACGTTGTACATCTTCACGATTAATACCACGTAATAAAACACCAGCATTATCACCAGCTTCAGCATAATCTAACATTTTATGAAACATTTCTAACCCTGTAACAACTGATTTAGTTGTAGGTTTTAAACCAACAATTTCAACTTCATCATTTAATTTAATTTGACCACGTTCTACACGTCCAGTTACGACTGTACCACGACCAGAAATTGTAAAAATATCCTCAATTGGTAACAAGAATGGTTTATCTAAATCATGAACTGGAGTTGGAATCCATTCATCAATAGCATCTAATAATTTTGCAATTGATTCTTCTCATTGAGCCTCACCTTTAAGTGCACCCAATGCACTACCACGAACAACTGGAGATTTATCACCCTCAAAACCATATTTATTCAATAGATCACGAACTTCCATTTCTACTAAATCTTGAATTTCAGCATCACCAGCCATATCACATTTATTCATGAATATAACAATACGAGGAACACCTACTTGTTTAGCTAATAGAATATGTTCACGTGTTTGAGGCATTACACCATCTGTTGCAGCAACTACAAGAATTGCACCATCCATTTGTGCAGCACCAGTAATCATATTTTTAATATAATCAGCATGTCCTGGACAATCCACGTGTGCATAGTGTCTTTTTTGTGATGAATATTCAACATGTGCTGTATTAATTGTAATACCACGTGCCTTTTCCTCAGGAGCACTATCGATTGATGAATAATCTCGTGCTTCAGCACTTCCTTTATCGGCATGTTTTGATAAGTATGTACAAATTGCTGCTGTTAAGGTTGTTTTACCATGATCAATATGTCCAATAGTTCCAATATTAACATGTGGTTTACTTCGGTCAAATTTAACTTTATCTGCCATAATTTTCCTTTCATTTTTTATAAACTTGTTGTTATTAATTATATATATATAAATATTTTTTTTAATATAATATTTTATTACTACTTAGAGAAAAATTTGAAAGAATATGAAAAATCATATTGGAGAACATAATCAAATAGTATTTGGACGAACTGGTGAATTTTCTCATACCAATACAAAATTTTCAACAAAAATCGTTAAATTTTCAATCTTTTTTAATATCTCTAAAAATTGGGTAAGATATCTAATTGCTTTTATTATTGGGATTATTATGGGTGTTGGAACTCTGTTATTTGTTGAGGTTACTGGCCTTTATGCTGGGGGGTCAGCAGCATTTTTACAGGGCATAGCCCGATTAGTTTATGTTGCTGTCCAAAAAAATGTCACAAAACAAGATTGAACATATTTTATATACAACATATTATTTTGGGGAATGTATCTTACAATGAATATTGTTATATTCATATTACTCTATAAAAAACTTAATCGTCAATGTATTATCATAACATCAATTTATTTGGTTACTACTCAAATTGTAGGTTTTTTATTATCGTTAATTCCAAATATTAATGAATTTACAATTTTTGGTAATACTTCAACTGTTAATAAAAATCTAGGTAGTTATGGTGTTCAATGTATAATTTACAATCCAAATATTTGACCTGAAATCAATTCTAGTGTATATCCATATAAGTATAATTGAGACCATCTATTTACTGATCCATATTTTGTTTCTGATTCTGTAAAGCAAGATATTTTTTCAGCAAACATCATTCGATCTTTTTTATTAATTGTTTATGGATTTATTTTTTCAATAATTACTGCTGTTGGTAATGCCATTCTTTATATCATTGGCGGTAGTTCTGCTGGAACTGAGATGGTTGCTTTATATGTATCTGAAGAAAAAAATAAAGATGTTACCTACTTACTAAAAATTTCACAATCAATGTGTTTATTATTTGGTGCAATTCTTGGTTCATATGTTTGTGGAATTATTGTTAATGTTAAATATTATAGTGGGTGGCAATACATAATTAATGCTAATATGGTTGGTAGTTTTGTTTGAATTCTTGCTAATGCTTTCTTTCTAGAAAGATTATTTCCATCCCAAAAAATTGTAAAAATGGAAATTTTCACTTGCGAGTCAGATGAAATTATTAAAAAACTAAGAGAATATAATTGTTCAAATCCTATTACAATTATCAATTCTACTGGAGCAAGTAGTAGAATGAAAAATAATATTTTAGTGTCAGCACTTCCTTTATTTGAAGTTTCAACATTTGTAAGAGTTGTAAGAATGGTTGATAAAAATTGTTTAATTACAACTTGTTTACTTGATGATTGTGATGGAAGAATTGTTTTACAAAAACATAAGAGTGTAGATGAACAAAGCAATATTATTAATGCAAGAAATAAAGCTATATCTTTAGTTTGTGAGCAATTAAAAATTGATGAAAAAATGATTAAATCGATAACTATACAATCTCAAGGCTGGACTAACAAAGTATTTTTATTCAATTTAAAAAATAATGAAAAATACATCGTTAGAATTGCAACTGTTGATAAGTTATTAAAACGTGATAGCGAAATTGCTGTATTAAAACTTCTATCAAATAATAATGAATTAAATTTTGTATTTATTGACAATAAAACAGGTGATTTTATCAAGAAATATATTGAAGGAAAAATGGCTACTAAATCAATTGTTAGAAAACCAGAATTCTTAAAATTATTGGCTTACAAATTAAGAAAACTTCATAATATCAGAATTCCAAAAAATTTACCAATAGAAGAAAATGATATTCATTTATATGATCAATATAATAAAAATATCGAGTTTAAGTATAAAAAGAAATTTGATAGCATATTAGAAAAACACCAACAACTAAAAAAATGCATTTGTCATCATGATTTAACACCATGAAATATAATTTATAATGCTAAAAAACATTCATTATCATTAATTGATTTTGAATGATCAAGAATTGACACTCCATATTTTGATTTAGCTAATTTTATTCGTGAGACAAATATTCATAATACAAAGTATGAAAAAATATTTTTGAGTGCATATGGTAAAAAAACAGATCATTTAATTGTAACAGATTATTTATTCATATCTGCATATTTCTCATATCTTTGAACATATTCAGTTAAAGCATACAAACACATATTAAAATACCGTACTAAGATGTTAAAATTAATTAAAAAATATTACAAAGAAATAACTCAAAAAAAATAATATTTATTTTTTGATAATCTCTTTTATTGTTTTATAACTAAAACGATGAAACTTTTTTATTGGTCCATATTTTTTTAAAGCTTTTAAATGTTTGATAGTTCCGTACCCTTTATTAATTTCAAAACCATACTCAGGATATTTAAAAGCAATATTTATCATATATCGATCTCTTGCTACTTTAGCTAAAATGCTTGCAGCAGCAATAGTAATTGATTTAGCATCACCTTTAATAATTGATTCTGTTTTTACTTTAATGTTTGGCAATTTTTCAGCATCAACTAAAACCACATTGGGCGAAGGTTTAATATTTTGGTAAATAGAATACATACCATTAATTGATGCTTGCTTTGGATTAAATTTATCAACATCTGATGCTGAAATAAATTCAATATCATAAGCTACAGCTACTTTAATAATTTCATTAAATAATTTTTCTCTTTTACTAGCAGTTAATTTTTTAGAATCATTAATTTTATTATTCTTATAACCTACTGGTAAAATACATCCTGCAACAACAAGGGGACCAGCTCAACAACCTCGACCAGCTTCATCTAAACCAAGAATATATTTTTCTTTTTGAAATCAGTACTTATTCTCATATTGATACATATTATTTTTTTTCATAATTTACCTTACAAATTTTATTATTAATAAATGTGTCTAAAAGAAAATTATATGCTTTAGAATAATCAAAATTATTTTGTTTACCTATAAACTTATATTTTTCAATAACATAATTTAAAAATTCACTAAAACATAAATTTTGATTAATATTAAAATATTTTTGAAATTCATTTTGATAATGATTTGTATAAAATTTGAATGCGAATTTGACAACATCACTTATTGGTAAATTCTTTTTATTAATAGAACCAA
>CACZNK010000060.1 GCA_902782585.1 uncultured Ureaplasma sp.
GGACCACCTTTAGCTTTAACTCTTTCTAAATCTAAATTTTTACCAATAAACTTTTTATCAATATTGGTATTTACAACTTTGTATTTAAGAACTTTTGATTTTTTATCCATTTTTGTATATTATATATTGCTTCTTTTCAATTAAATATGCTATATTAAAACATTACTTAGTCTCTTGTTAAAATATATTAGATGATGGAACTAAAAAATAATGATATTAAATCTTTATGTTTATTACCTGTTGAAAAAGATTTTCAATATAATTTATTTAACTACACTTTTGAAAAGTACACTATAGTTGCTAATCAAAATATTAATCTAATTAAATTAATCTGAGATGAAAAATTTAACAATTTAGAGTACGTAGAAGAAAAACGAGAAATTCAATTAGTTCTTGAAGAATCAATTTCCGATTTTGATTTAGTATATAAATGTAATAAACGACCATATGATATAAGTAACAACATTTTCCCTACTTTTGATTTATACAGTTTAAATTTTTCAGATAGTTATTATGATGACAAAATTAATTTTGACAATGTTAAAATAACATTAAAATATGGCTCTGGTGATCCACTCAATGCTTTTTTTCAATCAACTTATAATTTTCGTCAACTTCCTTATAGAGGCATAAATAAGTGACAACTTTATAATTTTAAGAATGAAAAAGTTTTATCTATTGGTCATATATCATTTAAACATGTTAAATCAAACAAACAAATAAAGGAAATTTATTTAAACTCAACCATTAATGTAAAATTCCCTGAATTAAAGGAACATTTAATAGCATGTGATAATGAAATGAAGTTATCAATGTCAGCAATACTAAGGTTTCTTGTTGTCCATATCGCTAAAGAAATGTGTGGCCGTGATAAAATTAAAACACTTGAATATTCAGACAAATATAAAGGATATGATGAGCTTATTAATTTAATTGCATCCGAATGTAAAAACATTAAATCTAATGATGAAAAAATTCATTAAAAGTGCAATCAAGATTGCTTCAAAAATTTTACATGGTAAAACCGAAGCAACGCAAATTGAACTTAATAAAATTCAAATAGGTTTTATATGTCTGTTAAAATATATAAATCATAATATTGATACCACATATAAAAATTTGTTAATAGCAATTAATCAATTAAAATTAAAACAACAAAAATAATTGAGAAAGAATGATTATTTATTGGAAATAGATATAATTTTTAATATTCGACTAAATAAAATCAAAAGTTCTTGAAAGAAAAATTTAAATGTGACTTCAAATCATTATATAGAAACAATATTAAATTTGTTGATGAAATAAATGTATTTTGTGTTAAACATAATTTTCTCATCTTATGAATTGCAATATAAATTATTTAAAACTATTCTACCTAATATAAATTATCAAAAGTATTAATTATTATTTCCTTTACTTATTTTTATTATTTAAGTAATCTATTAAATTACAATTTATTTTTTTATTTTTAAAAGCTATGGCATTTTTTCTCCATAGAATTTTATCTTTTTTAGACAAATTATTAGGAATTTCTCAAGTATTAGGAATAGGTAAGTTATTTTTTATCAAATATTTTCTAATTTCATCAGAACCTGCATAAAGAATAGTAGGTTCTTTAGCAATTACAGGTAATATTGCAGCAAAATTTATTAGGTCATTATAGGCAAGTGTTTGTCCAGGAGGACATCCATATAAATAACCGCCCAATTCACGAATGAATTGGATAAAATTTGCAGGATTGTTAATTTTAGATAATAGACATTTTAATTTATTACTGTTTTTAATGATATCTTTAATTTGATCACTATTAAAAAATTCATAATCTTTAGAAAAAAACTTGATAAATAGTTCAGCATTGATGCTATTAGTAAAAAGCATTAATGAGTTTCGATGATTTGTTCGACATTTCTTTTCTAAATTAAAATTACCATTTTTGTCAAATAATTCCTTGCCATCTCATCTTTTACATAATGAATAATTAAAATCTGAAACATTGACAAGATTATTTATTAATTTACCAGCGGTATTTCTTTGTTTATTTTCTTGTTTTTTTTGTTGATTATTTACATTAAAATTCTTGTTGTCATAAAATTCATTAATTTCTTTTTGTTGCTCTCTGAATTCTTTTGGCAGATAATTTCAAAATTCTGTAAAGTCTTTGTAATCTTTTTCCTTAAGAGAATGCATATAATTTTTATATATTCTTAATGGATAATAATCTTGATAATAAATAAGAAAAATTTGACATATTTGTTTGTAAATCCCACTTCAACCAGCAAAATCTCTTTTATTTCAATATTGACTTTGTTCTCTTTTATGCTTTTCGTTAAGCATTTTTTTGATTTCAATTTTAGTTAAATCAGTTCTATATTTTTCAAAAAAATATTTTTCATCAATGAATTTCCTTGGTGTTAATCTAATCAATACATGTAATACATAGTGTTCAAATATATTACAATAAGTTAAATATTTTGAAAAATTTACCTTAGGGAAATATCGATATCATCCGGCATAATCCAAATATAATGTCGGAAAACAAATTGCTAAATCATGATGGACAGCAAGATAATTAGGTTTATTAAATTTAATTTTTGTCTTTTTACCATTAATCGTTTTTCGCTTATAGTCAAACATTACAAATGTTTTATATTTTTCTTTTAACAATTGTAATGCTTTAATATATCCAGATTTATACAATTTTATATATCAATTCATATTCAAAATAATTATAAAGTTTTATGGCAGGGGTGGCAGGACTCGAACCCACAACAATCGGTTTTGAAGACC
>CACZNK010000061.1 GCA_902782585.1 uncultured Ureaplasma sp.
CATACCTACGTGATTTGATTATTGAACTTAATGGTAATTTAGAAGAGGAGAAATAAATATGACAAATTTTTTACCAAAAGAAATTATTGATTTATTAATTAAAAATAATTTAACTATTTCAACTTCTGAAAGTGTTACAGCAGGAATGATTAGTTCATATTTAGCTTCTATTCCGGGATGTAGTAAAACTTTAAAAGGTGGTTTTGTAGTTTATTCTAATTATGCAAAAACTAAACTTTGTAATGTTAAAGAGTCAACATTAAAAAAGTTTGGTGCAATTAGTAAAGAATGTGTAGAAGAATTAGCTATTAATACCAATAAAATCCTTAATACAGATATATCAATTGCTATTTCTGGTAATGCTGGACCTATATGTGATGAAAATAAACCAATTGGATTTGCTTATTTATGTATTTGTGTAATTGATAAACCATATGTTTATGAATTACAATCTAATGAAAAAGAACGTAATGATATTCGAATTGATTTAACATATATGACATATGATAAAACGTTAAAATTATTGAAAGAAATTATCTAATATGTTATCTAATGTTCATTTTAATCTAGGTATTTCTATTAGCATATTAATTGTTGGCTTTTTCATTCTAACACTTATTATTTTTGAATTCATAACATACATGCTTAGTAATAAATTTCTAATCTTTAAAAAAGATAAAATTCTTAATTTTGGATGGATTATTAACCTAACTGTTTCAATAATTGTTCTTACTATTGCTACATTATTAGTAGTAATTAGTTTATCACAAACTAAATATATTCCTTATATGTTTATATGATGATTAGTAGCATGTGTTTCATTATGTATTTTGATTATTAGAACAGTTTTAATTACTAAATCTAAAAAGAATAAATATGAAATCAAAAATATTTTTTCAATTTCAACAAATGAACTAGCAAATAAATTTAAAATTTATAATTTTAATAATCCTATTTGTAATATTAAACATATTGAAAGAGATAAATGATATATTAATTTAAAACAAGACTTTAATTTACTATTGCATAAAATTGAAACCATTGATTCAAATAATATTAAATTTATTGCAAGTGAAATAATCACATTTGAAGAAGCTTATTGTGCAACAGTATTTGATAAAAGGAATAAATATGCATTTGCCTATTTTTTAATCCTATTAAATAATTTACAAAAAAAGAATGAAAACTGAAAATAATTTACAAAAAATAAATTTATTTTTCATTTTATATAAATGGAGGGATTAAAAAAATTAATATGAATGAAGAAAAGCTATTAGAACAAGCCATTAAAAAAATTGAAAGTCAATTTGGTAAGGGCTATGTAACTAAATTTAATAATAATCAAACTATTGATGTTATTCCATCTGGAAGTATTAAAATTGACAAAATTTTAGGCGTTGGTGGCTATCCTAAAGGGAAAATTATAGAAATTTATGGCAATGAATCATGTGGTAAGACTACATTAGCATTACAAGCTATTGCCTCATGCCAATCAATAGGTGGAAAATGTGCATATTTAGATCTAGAACATGCCTTAGATGCAAAATTTTGCATTGCAAATGGTATAGATTTATCTAAATTGTTGTTAGCACATCCAGAATCTGGTGAACAAACATTTCAATTAATTTCAGCACTTGTTAAAACTGCGATGATTGATTTAATTATTGTTGATTCTGTAGCTGCTATAGTCCCAGAAAGTGAAATAGAAGGAAAATTCTCTGATCAAACTATTGGTTTACAAGCAAGAATTATGTCAAAAGGTTTAAGAATAATTCAAGGTTTATTATCAAAATATAATACCACTATTATCTTCATTAATCAAATTCGTGAAAAGGTTGGTGTATTCTATGGTAGTAATGAAATTACTACAGGTGGACGTGCACTTAAATTTTATTCATCAATTAGAATTGAACTACGGCGAGCTGAATTAATAAAAAGAGGTAGTGAATGTGTGGGTATTAAAACTTTGGCTAAAATTGTTAAAAATAAATTGGCACCTCCGTTGAATAAAGCTTATATTGATATTTATTTTGATCAAGGGATTGATCATAATGATGAAATAATTCAATATGCTTTAGATTATGGAATTATCATAAAGAAGGGCTCATGATATTACTTTGATGAAGAACGATTGGGTCAAGGCAAAGAAACAACAATCAAATTCTTATTAGATAACCCAATATTGTTTGAACAAATTAAAAACAAATGTTTTGATCGTAAAGAAATAACTGATGAAGAGAATAATGACAAAAAAATTAAAGAACTAGAAATAGAAAAATAATTATTTTAATTTATTAAACATTAACAAAATAATTGTTGTAATAATTAGTGCAACAACTATGAATGTTAACAACCAATAAAGTCATGATAAATTGTATGGTTTAAGTTTTGTCTTTTCATGCTCAACATCAAAAAAACTAGCTTGCAGTGTTCTCTTAAAATATGGTTTAATTAATTGCGCTGTTTTTGCTTTTTCCGGATATTTAATAATATCATCAATATCTTTAATAATTTCTAAAACATTTGTATATCTAAAACATAAATCTTCTTTTTTAGATGCAATGCATCTGAAAATGACATTTTCAATTGCTCGAGGAATTTTAGGATTATTTTTCGATAATGGTGGTAAGTCATAAGTTAAAGGTAATTTAATAATTGATTGTTTATTTGGATCACCAATAAATGGTTTATTACCAGTTAACATCTCGTATAAAATAATTCCAATTGAGAAAAAATCACATTGTTCATTAATTATTTTAAATTT
The DNA here is from genome assembly GCA_902782585.1 of uncultured Ureaplasma sp. Taxonomy (GTDB): domain Bacteria; phylum Bacillota_I; class Bacilli_A; order Mycoplasmatales; family Mycoplasmoidaceae; genus Malacoplasma_A. The sequence goes on from CACZNK010000061.1 coordinate 2,765, forward strand.
TTGTTCTATTGTAGAATTTGGAGCATAAGCATAATATAATGATGGGGAAATATATGGATATGTACCATATAAAATACTTTCATTTGTAGCGAATTTTTTTGTCTCTTTTTCATCATCTTTACCAAAACTAGAATAAACTACTGATGAAATGCCAAAATCAATAAGTTTTAAATTTGATCTATCTTTAGAAAGTAAAATATTCTCAGGTTTTAAATCTCGATGAATGATTTTACTACTAAAACTATGTAAGTCCTTTAAAGCAATTAGAATTTTTTTAAATAAGAATAATGCTTCTTGAATACTTAATAAACCTTCTTTTTCAATAACTTCACGAAGTGAATCACCATCAATATATTCCATTAGAATAACAATTGTTTGTCCTTTTACAATTTCTTTAACATTGTAAGTTTTAACAACATTATCACATTGTGAAATTCTTGTACATGTTACGCATTCATCATAATACCTTGCTCAAGATTCATCAGTTGTATCTTTGGTACGATTAATAACTTTTAATGCATAATAATTTGGAGTAAATGAATTCTTTTTGGTACTAATATCTTCGACAAGATAAATAATTGAATCCATCCCACCTTTGCCAATTTGTTTTAATACCTTATAGTAATCAAGGATGATATCACCAACATTAAATTTAAAACCTTTTTTTGATTCAATTAGTTCTGACATTATTTTCTTAATCTTTTTTTAATAATCTTCAACAAAATCTCATTTGATATTTTCGGATTTGCTTGACCTTTAGTTTCTGCCATTAGCATTCCTAAATAATATTTTAATACTCGCTCGGTTCGATTTTCATATTGTTCAAGCATTTTTGGATTTTTATCAATAATTTTATTTAATAATTCTTCAAGAACTTTTTCATCTTTAATTTGAATAAAATTTTTCTCTTTTATAATGATTGATGGTTCTTTTAAATCATCAAGCATCTTGGGAAAAATAGTTTTAGCTTGTTTCCCATTAATTTCTTCTGATTTTAATAAAGTTAATAATTTTATTATCAATTCAATTTGTTGTGAATTTAAATTAGAAATTTGTTTATTTTTATTTTTTAAATAACCTACTAATTCAACCATTATTCATGAAATGCTTAAAGCAGGATGTTTAATTGTTGAATTTACTTTATCAAATACTTTATACAAATCAAAATCATTTAATAACTGTTCAATTAATTCATCTCTAATTTCTAGTTTCATCAATTCATTTTTAATTTCGTCTGGTGTTTTATTTAATTTGCTTATAACGTTGTTAATGAATTTATCAGTCAAATAAATATCACTAATATTTTTCTCTGGAATAAAATTATATTGAGCTTCAGTATCTTTCATGCGCATAAATACAGTTTTATTAGTTTGCTCATCTCAACACATTGTACAAAATAAAATTTCTTGATTCTTTAAAATTAATTCTGTTTGACGATTAATTTCATAATCAATAGATTTTGCAACATTAGCGAATGAATTAATATTTTTAATTTCTACACGTTGACCCATTTTTTTAGAACCAACAGGTGATATAGAAATATTTACATCAACTCTTAAAGAACCATCTTCCATTTTTGCATTAGAAATATTCATAAAAGTCAAATTCCTTTTTAACTTTGTTAAAAATTCAATTGCATCTTTGGTTGAGTGAATATCGGGTTTGGTTACAATTTCAATTAATGGCATTCCAGCACGGTTATAATCTAAATAGATCTTACCATCTTTACTAAATTCTTTTGCTGTGTCTTCTTCTAAATGAATTCTTTCAATTTTTATTACATTACCATTATTTAATTTGATTTGACCATCACGACCAATTGGATGAAATAATTGAGTAATTTGAAATCCTTTAGGTAAATCATGATAAAAATAATTTTTACGATCAAAAAGCAATTGGTTATCAATTTTCATACCTAACACATTAGCTAAAGCGATACCTTTTTCAACAGCAGCTTTATTTACAGTAGGCATTATTCCTGGTAAAGCTAAATCCATATATGAGATGTTTAAATTCGGAGCTTCATTATGAGCACTTTTTGAGTTAGAGAACATTTTTGACTTTGTATTTAGAACACAATGTATTTCCAATCCAATTGTTGGAATAAAATTATTTAACATTGTCTATTCTCCTTATCAAAATTTAAGGCTTCTTCAATACTTAATGCAATATTAAGCAATTTTTGATCATCATATTTTTTACAATTTATATTTATACCTCATGGAAATTTTTTAATAAAATTTGTAGGCAATGTAATTGAAGGTGTATGACAGAAATTACCCAACATTAATAAATCATCAGCAATATTTAAATGATAATTAAATGTTTTAAATTCATCAATTGTAGGAACTAAATCACTTGATGCTGGAATTATATATGCATCATATTTAGCAAATATATCATTAACAAACTTATCATACAAACGTACTGCTTTTCGTGCTCTATTTAAACATTTTCTAAAATTTTGAAATCTATCAACAAGTGAAGCATAGATAAATCTATATTTAACTTCTTTTCCAAACCCATAAGTTCGATTAATATTAATCATTTCATTAAAACTTGATTTTGATTTATCTTTATTTGTACCAAATGTTACACCAGTAAAATTATGATAACAACTTAAGGCTTCAGGATAAGAAATATATTTATAAGTCATATAAAGAGTCTCCATAAGTTTTCAATCAACTTTTACTTTTTCAACTTTGAATTTTTTATCTTTTAATAATTTAATTACTCGATTGTATTCTTTTAAAACATCTTCTTGTAGATATTGCTCTATACCATCAAAAATAGCAATATTAGCATTTGAAATATGTTTTAGATTCTCATAGTATTTGTTTTGCAAATCATAACTTGTGTAATCTAATTCATCATACTTAATGATGTTTTGAGCAACAATAGCAATATCAGTTACATAATTAGCAAGAATTCCTACATGATCTAATGAAGGTGCATATGGATAAACTCCAAATCTTGATATTGCACCATATGATGGTTTATATCCAACTGTTCCTAGATATGAACTTGGTTTCCTTACTGAGTCACCTGTATCAGTTCCAATTGAAAATAAACCAAAACCACCAGCAATAGAGTTTACACTACCACTACTACTACCAGAAGTTATTCTTGAATTATCATAAAAATTACAAACTTCACCATATGCTGTAGTTAAACCACTGTTACCTAAACCAAATTCATCTAAGTTAGCTTTACCAAGTAACATTGCATTTTGTTTATTTAAAATTTCATATACTGTTGCACTATATGGTGGAATATAATTTCTTAAAAATTCGCTACCACCTGTTGTTCTAATGCCTTTTGTTGCAATATTATCTTTTAAAGTATATGGAATACAAAATAATAAATTATCTTTATTCTCTTCAAACTTATTTTCAAAATCTTTTATATTAATCAAATCAATTGTATTAGTAATAATACTATTTGTTTTTTTAATCTTCTCAAATATTTTTTTAGATTCTAAAACAATATCTTTGATAAATATTTCTTTATTAATTAATTTGTTATGTAACTCAAGAATCTTAGATTTAGCCACAATTATTTCTTAATGACTATATAGTCACCCTCTATATTTTCTGAACAAGATAATATTTCATTCTTATCATATTTACTTGGTTTATCTTCTCTCAATTTGTGCATAGATTTTTCATTTTGAGGTTCTACATCTTCTAATGTATCAATATAATCTAACTCATTAGTTGATTGATATGCATTATTAATTTTTCTTGCTACTCAATCTAATTCATCATCTTTAATTGAAATACCAATCATTTTTGCATATTTAATAATTTCCTCATTACTTAATTTCTTTGACATAAAACCTCTTAATCTAAGTATTGTTTTGATATAACTTCAACATTATCTTCATTATAGTTATATTTGATTAACCTATTTATAACTTTATACGATGGAAATATAATAGCAAAATTTAAGATTGCTATAAATGGATAGGATAATGTTCTAATTACTAATCAATGATCAAATTCAAATGTTGAAAATGATCTATCAAAGCAAGGGGCAAAAAATACATTAATTATTGCACTATTAACGAATACTATAAATATTGACTGAATAAAATAAGTAACTCATAAATTTTTACTCTTTTTAGATTGAAATTCTTTTTCAAGAATTGATATTGCTTTAATTGTATTTTCTACTTTGAAATATCTTTCAGTATACCAACTTGCTTGCTTTAAAGCAACCCTAGTCCCAGATTTATTTCTTCTAATTTGATTTAAAAAGAATTTATTTCGATAATTTCATGAAATATTATATTTCATCTTTAAAATAGATAGTTTAATATTTGATGTAGCAACTATAAACATAATTGATCAAACAACAAGTATAACAAATGCTAATGTTGTTAGTAATGTAATAATTAGTGATAGTTTAGTAAATATAAATTTTTTTGCTAAAATACTAACAACAAAATTAGGATATTGTTGATATCAAATATATAAAATCAACAAAAGTGTAACAACTATATAAATTAATGATGCTAATATTGCATATTTAACATTATTATTTTTAAATATAATGGTAATTGATTTAAATAATCCAGCAATAATCCCATATGCTAAAACAATAATAAAAAATCCTGGATGAAACATTCCAGCAGTTAATGCAATTGTTAATAAATCTGTAATTCCTCCAATTAGTAAACCAATAAATGGACCAAATAATAATCCACCAAGTTGAATCAATATACCTTCAATTAGAACTCGAGCTCCAGGATAACCTCTAAAAAATATACCAAATAAACCTGAAGAAATAAATGTTAACAATAAGATAATTGCTATTGACATAGAAATTATCATTGCGACATTAGTAATTCCTCTAATTCTTATACGTGGAATGATGTAATATCTACGATGTCAACGAACACGATAATATATTTTTTTAATTAATGAAACTAAAAATACAAAAGCAACAAAACATATAAATATGATTGATACTTGTGAGTCAGATAATAGTGGTGATATCTGTGTGTCTACTGTCAAAGACATAATATATAATTATATGAATATATTATTATATATACATGGCAATATTTGATAATTTACTTATTGGTTCACATGTTAGTATGAAATCACCAAATTACTTGGTTGGTAGTATAAATGAAGCTATTTCATATGGTGCTAATTGCTTAATGTTTTATACTGGTTCTCCGCAGTCAACAAATAGAGCCAATATTAATGATTTAAAAATTGATGAATTTAAAAAGATTGCTAAGACAAATCATATTGATCTTGAACATGTAATTGTTCATGCTCAATATATTATTAATTTAGCTAATAGTGATAAATTAAAACATAATTTTGCAATTAATTTTATATCTACAGAAATTAAGAGATGTATGAAAATTGGTGCTAAATATTTAATATTACATCCAGGAAACGCTACAAACTGTAGTGTTGAAGAGGGAATTAAAAACATTGCTAATGGAATTAATCAAATATTAAAAAAAGTAGGTAAAACTAATGTTGTTATATGTTTAGAAACAATGAGTGGGAAAGCTAATGAAATTGGAAGAGATTTTCAACAATTAAAAAACATTATTGATTTAATAAATTTAAAAAAGAACATTGGTGTTTGTTTAGATACTTGTCATATAAATGACAGTGGTTATGACATTAATGATTTTGATAATGTTATTAATAAATTTGATAAAATTATTGGTTTGGATAAACTAAAAATAATACACTTAAATGATTCAAAAAATCCTAAAGGTGCACACAAAGATCGACATGAAAATATTGGATATGGAACATTAGGATTTAATAATCTTTTAAAAGTTGTATATCATAATAAACTAACTAAAATTCCTAAGATATTAGAAACACCATGATACAATAATAAACCATGTTACAAACAAGAAATTGAAATAATTAAAAATAAAAAATGAAGGGAGTTTAAATAAAAAAACGAACTGTAAAATACAATTCGTTTTTTTATATTTATGGTGCCGTCTATCGGAATTGAACCAATAACCTACTGATTACAGGTCAGTTGCTCTGCCAGATTAAGCTAAGACGGCATTTTATGTTTCTTAAATCATTATACTAATACAATAGTTTATATCAAATTTAGAGTAATGTTGTAAAAATTAGACAATAAAATTGATAATATAGTTAAAGTTAATCATTTATTTATTAAATCACTAGATAATATTTTTCTTAATTAACTCATTTCTTAATGAATCAGCATATTTATAATTTTTAGAATTCAAAGCATTAATCCAATCATCAATTAATTGTTTAAAATCATTAAATTTGAGTGGGTTTTTATATTTTATACCTAAAATATCTAACATATTTATTAATGAATTAATTTGTCATGAAACTTCATTAAATTCTTTAGATTTTATTAAGTTCGGTAAATTTTTAACATATGATCAAATTGATGTAATCATATTAGGAAAATCTAAATCATTATCAATGGCATCTATAAATGTCTTAGGCAATTCATTTTTGCTATTGTATTTAAAATCAATTTTATTTGTATATAAACTAATTAATGCATTATTAATTGCTTTAAAAACTTTTAGAATTTCATTTTTTGAATTTTCCAAATTATCAAATGAAAAATTTAAAGGACTTGCATATTGAGTTTGATAAAAGAATCATTTAATTGTATTTGCATCATATTTTTTTAATATATCTTTAGCTAAAACAAAATTATTTAATGATTTAGACATTTTTTTACCATCAATATTTACATGTCCAACATGCATTCAACATTTTGCTAATCCAATATTATATAATGCCATATTTTGTGCATTTTCATTTTCATGATGAGGAAATTTTAAATCAACTCCTCCACCATGAATAACTGTTTGTTTACCTATATATTTGTTAATTAAATATACACATTCAGTATGTCAACCTGGTCTTCCATGATTGTTTCATGGAGATTTTCATGCTAAACCAACATTTGTTTGTTTTCAAAGAGCAAAATCTAGTGGACATTTTTTATTAGTATTATTTTCTTTTCTTACACTATCAAAAAGCATGTCAATTTTTTGATGTGATATACATCCATAATCTTTTATTGATTTAATATCAAAATATACATCACCATCAGCAACATATGCATGTTTAGAATCTATTATTTGTTTGACAAAATCAATAATCCCTTTAATATTATCAGAAACTTTGGGTAATACATCCATATGTAATACATTTAGTTGATCAATAATCTTTAAATATTCTTGATAATAATGTTCAGATACTTGTTGTTCAGATTGTTTTAATTCAATACTACGATTGATAATCTTATCATCAATATCAGTAATATTATGCACATATATAACATCCTTATTAACATATTTTAAATATCGATATAAAACATCAAATGTAATTAAAGGTCTTATATTACCAATATGAACATCATTATAAACTGTAGGTCCACAATTGTAAATTGATATTTTATCTTGATCAATATTTATATATTTTTGGCTTAAGGAATCCTTAATTTTTAACATAGTTACTTCTCTCAAATTTTATCATAAATTAATTTAATACCAAGTTTTTCTGCTTTTGTTAGTTTACTTCCCCCATTTTCACCAACTATTAAATAATCAGTAGATTTATTAACTGAATTAGTTACATTAGCATCATATTTTTGAATCAACAAATCACGAATTTGATCTCTTGAAATATCGAAGCTACCAGTAATACAAAAACTTTTTTGATAATAATCACTATTTTTATTTTCATTGGAAATATTTGTTTTTGATATATAACTAGTATTTATACCTAGTTTTTTTAAATTCTCAATTAACTTTAAATTATTTTTATTATGAAATCAATCGTAGATAGAAGTTGAAACAACTTCACCTATATCTTTTAAATTAACTAATTCTTCTCTAGAAGTATTAGCTATAGCATCTATATTCTTAAAATGTTTAGCTAAAAATGTTGCAGAAATTAGTCCTATATCTCTTATACCTAAACCAAAGATTAATCTTTCTAATGAATTATTTTTTGAATTTTGAATTGACTCATTAATCTTATTAAATACTTTGAATTTATTATTAAGGATAGTTGTTATGATTTCTTGACGATGATTATTTAGATTGTAAATATCTTCAATACACTTGATGTATCCTAAATTAAAATATTTAGTAATTGTTTTTTCACTTAAACCTTCAATATTCATAGCATTTTTAGAACAAAAGTGAATAATTGATTGAACTAATCTTGCTGGACATGAAGTATTTACACAATATTGATCTACTTCACCTTCAATCTTTTCTAATTTTGAATTACATACTGGACAAACTATTGCAGGAGTAAATCTTTTTGATGATTTTTTTCTTTTTGATAAAACTACTCCTTTGACATAAGGAATAATTTCAGCTGCTTTAAATATTTTAATAGTATCACCAACTCTTATATCTTTAGACAAAATATATTCGGCATTATTTAATGTAGCAGCTGAAACTATTGAACCTGATAATTCTACTGATTTTAAATTAGCAACATATGTTATTTTACCAGTTCTACCAACATTAGTTTGAATAGAAATAATTTCAGTTTCTACTTCTTGAGGAATAAATTTGTAAGCAATTGCTCAATGTGGAAATTTTGATGTAGATCCTAATTTACTATAGTAAGTAATTAAATTTTCTTTTAATACTGCACCATCAATTGGATAATCTAAACTATATTGATTGTCTTCTAATCATTGAATCTTCTTGTATGCTTCACCAATATTCTTACATTTATATGTTTCTTTTGCAGTATTAAAACCATATTCTTTTAATTTTTCAATTACTTGACTTTGTTTTGTGATATTTAAGCGTTTAATATCATCAAAATTAGGAATATAATAAGCAATCATTTGTAAATTTCGTTGTTTTACAAGTTCTGGGTCAAGTCTTCTTAATGTGCCACTTGCTGCATTACGTGGATTAGCAAATTTATTCTTTTCTTCACTAATAGAATCATTAATTAATTTAAATTGTTTATGAGAAATGAAAACTTCACCACGAACTTCAAAATGATCAAAATTATTATTTATTGTTTGAGGTATAGATTTAATCATTCTGACATTTGCAGTAACATCTTCACCAATTTTACCATCACCTCTAGTAATTCCATTAATTAATTTTCCATTTTTATAAATTAATGAAATACTTAAACCATCAAGTTTAGGCTCAATATAATATTCGACATCTTGATTCATATTAAAATCTAATAATCTTTTAATTGTTTCATCAAAATGTTCTAGATCATTAAAATTAAAAGCATTTGATAATGAAAGCATTGGTATTGTATGAGCTACTTTTTTAAATTTATTATTGATAGCTCCACCAACAGTATTCGTAGGTGAATTTTTTGAATAAAATTCCGGAAAAGTTTTTTCAAGAGCGTTTAATTCTTTTAAAGTTAAATCATATGTTACATCTGATACAGTTGGTCTTTCTAAACCATAATATTCATATTCTCATTGACGAAGTTTTTTTCTTAAAAAACTTATTCTTTGTCTAATAGTTGCTTTTTCATTTATATCTTTTAACTTATTAGGATAAAAATTTTGAATTTGTTTAAGAATTTTAACAACGAATAGATATTGTTTAAAGTCAAAACCATTTTTTTTAATTTGATCAATTTTTGATAATTGATCATTAATATTTAATTTGTAATGATTTAGTAGTTTATCAAGATATAGTTTATTTTGATCAAAATTATCTTTACTAATGAGTGATAAATATGATTTAATATCAAAATTAAAATCATCTTTTTCTATTTTATCTTGGAATAATTTAATATCACTCATTTTTAGTATTTTGTTTTATTCTTAATTGCTTGAGACAATGTTTCATTATCAGCATAATTTAATGCTGAATTAATTGGTAAACCTACTGCCAATCGATAAAATGTTGCATTTGGTAAAATTTCTTTAATTATGTTTTTTAGAAAGAATGCAGTAGCTTCACCATTAGGAGTTCAATTAGTAGCAAAGATAATTTCATTAAATTTCTTTTTCTTTAATTGTTCCATTAATTTTTTAACTACTTCTTTATTCAAACCATTATTTTTTTTAACATTAATTTCATCATGAAGTACAAAATATAATCCACTATATGTATTTGTATCCTCAATTTTTTGTAAATCTTCTGATTCTGAAACAATGCACAATTTATTTTGTTCTCTTAAATCATTGCTACAAATATTACATATTTCATTCAATGAAATATTTTGACATTCTTTGCAATAATGTAATGATTGTCTTAGTTTTCTTATTTGGTTAGATAAATCATCCATGAATTCATCTTTTTGATTGATTAAAAAATAACAAATCTTTTCCGCTTGTTTTTGACTTATACCAGGAAATGATTTCAATGATTGAATTAACTGATTAAATTCATTAAGTTCATTCATGATTAGAACATTCCACTACCTGAAGGTGCTATTTCCTCTTTTTGTTCATTAACTAATGTCATGGCACTATTGATTGCTTCAGTAACCATTTCTTGCAATGTGATAGGATCTTCTGGATCAATTAATGTTTTGTTAATTGTTAAACTAATAATTTTTAAATCACCTGTTAGTTTAACAACAACTGAACCATTTGAATAATCATATTCAAACTCTCTCTTATTAAATTCATCAAGCTTTTTTTGCATTATTTTAGCTTGTTGCACTAAGTTATTAAAATTCATAATTTCTCTTTATTTTATATATTATATTTTAGAATAAAATATAATATACAAATCATATTTAATATGAAAAAACAAGAGACATTTTTTCAAGAAGAACTAGATAAAATTCAAGAATTAATTGATGTTAATGATTATGCTAAAGCATTAGAAAAAATTAAACAAATTAAGCAAGATCATTTTTGAACCATGAAACAAAATGATATTCTTGATCAACTTGATAGTGTGGTTACAAAAATGTATACCAGAAGTATAAATAATGCAAATATCAATAAAATGTCCAAAAAAGAGATTTTTAATGAAGCTTTAGTAATGAATAAAATTAATCTTAGTTTAGTTGATACTCTTATAAATAAATTTGGTGATAAAATTGATAAAGAAGATATTGAGTTATATATTGAGGATTGATTAAATAGCAAAACTATTAATAATGTTGATAAATATTATGTTTTAGCAGCATTAAAAACAATTGATAAGTTTGCTAAAACAAAATTTAAAGTTTACAATTCAAATCTAGAAAAGTCAATTGAAATCATTCTTGGGGAATGAGATGAAGATTTTCACAATATTAAGTATTACCAAGAAATTTTTAATGATATTGAAAAATATTTTTTTAAAACACCATCTTATGCTAAATTTGCTGAATCTGTTATTGACTCAATATCAATGTGGCATTTTGGTATTGCACCAGATATTAAACAAGATAAATTATCAAAAAATATTATTGAATATATTGAATATTTGACACAAAATAAAAAAATTAATGATATTAGCTTTTTTAAATGAATTGAATCTATTTTAAGAAAACAAGAAATATAATTAATACTTTGAATTATTAGCTTTAACCAACTTATAAATCCCACTAATAAAAGATTTGTTAAATTTCTCTTGTTTATCAAGTCTTTTGTTGATAATATCACTAAATTTTTTTAAATCTAACTGGTGCTTTAGGTTTTGGAAGCTTTCTTCCAGAATCACAAGGATCACCTTTAAACTTAATTCTACTTAACATAAATCTCATCATTGATTAAGTTCATATTCTTTTAGTATCGTCAATTTTATATTTGATACTCATGTATATTCTATTTAAATTTAGTTATTAATTGCTTAATAATAGTTTTAACATCATCATATGGTTTTTTACTATTTAAATCAATACCTAATAATTCAATTGTTTTTAATGGTGATAAACTAGAACCACTACTTAAAAAATTAATAAATCTTTCTAACATATTTTTATCACCATTAAAAATTTTATATGCAACAATTAGCCCACAAATTTGACCAATAGCATATTTATAAACATAAAAATTACCTGCATAGAAATGTGGAATTCGCAAAATGGTTGATAAATAATATTTATATGGTACTTTTTTAAATTCATTAATTTTAGAATCACTTAAATTTTCATATTTCTTTAACATTTGTAAATATAAGTTTTTAATAGTATTTGCTGAAAATGGTTGCATATTGTTTACCATTTTATTTGCTTCATATTCAAAATTTGAAAATTCAATTTGTCTAGTTGTGCAAGCAAAAAAATTATCCAATAGTCTTTTCAAATAAAAATTTGTCATCATTCTATCATTTTTGTATTTATTTAATAAATATAAGATTAATAATGTTTCAGTTGTAATACTTGCGATTTCAGCATAAAATATACATGTATCAACATATACTTCTTGTGATTTGGTTGAATAATATGAATTCATTGAATGACCTAATTCATGAGTTATTGTTTCAACTGAACCCATTGTGCCATCAAAATTCATTAAGATATAGAATTTATCTAAACCTTTAATTCCACCAATAGAGTACGCACCAGTTAATTTATTTTTTTTAGGTAATCAAGATATTCATCCTTCATTGAATGCAGTTTTAATATGTGACAAATAATCTTTACCTAATGGTGATAGTGCATCTAAAACAATTTTTTTAGTTTGTTCAATGGTTACTTTTATTGGTTTAGATGCTAGATCCATAGATTTATCTCATGGTTCTAATTTATCAACTTTTAATTGTTTTAATAAAAGCTTTTCAACTTTAGTTTTATATGATGAATAAATTGATTTAAAACTTTCAACATTTTTATATAGATTCATAATAAATGGTTCATTTATTTCATCAGCAAATGCTGATGCATTAACATAATCTTTAAAGTTTCGTAATTTAGCAATTGAATTATATTTTAAGTATGTATAGTATAAGGTTTGAGTTAATGTATTAGCAATTGAATCATAAGCAGAATTAAAATTAATTCAAACATTTTTTCTTAATACACGATCATTTGATTTTAAATATTTAATTACATCACTAATTGTAATAATTTGATTCAATTTTCCATTTTTGTCTTTAGCTGGTTGAAATTTTAAATCACTATCAGTAAGTGTTGAAAATACATGAGCAATTCCATGATTAGCAAGACTAATTTTAGATAATGCTTTTTCTACATTAGGCTGAAGAATATGTGGTTCAGTTCTAAAAATATGATCAAATTCTTTTTGATATTTTTTTAAATTTTTATCTTTTAGATAAGTTTTTATTATTTTTTTATTTTTAATTACAATATTTGCATAATCAGACATTTGTGATGAAATTTTATTATCAATCATATTTATTTTTTGACTTAAACCTAATCATTTAGTGTCTACTAAATCTATATTTAAATTATTGCTTACATAATTGGATAAGCGATTTTCAATGATTTCTAATTCATCATTAATTTTCATTCATTGTTTAAAATTATTAA
>CACZNK010000062.1 GCA_902782585.1 uncultured Ureaplasma sp.
AATTATGCACTTCAGCAACATTTGCATGAATAGCAGCACCAAAAGCACCAGTTCCATTTACGTTAGTAAAGTTTGAATTGAAAACATGGACATAATTACCACTAAGAGCACCATGATGACTATACCATGACGCAAGATGATCGAATGTAGAATTTATAACAGTCATATTTTCTTCAGTATATATTGCCAAACCATGTGAATTTCCATTCTTATTTATAAGTTCACTATTTGTAACAGAACAATTTTCAACATAAGCATTTTTAGCATAGATGTTTCCACCATATACATCATTACCGGAAAAAGAGTTATTATCCATTTTAGAATTAATAATTGTTATATTGGAATTAGTACATATGGCCATACCTCTAGGTTTAGCGTGATATGCATGATTATTATTAATAGTACAATTTTCAATGTATAAATTACCCTTTGAAAATACGGTACCATTAAATGCTTTATTTGAACCAATAGTACCTGAAACATATGAATTTGTAAGATTCAATGTTGAATTAGAACCAATAGCCCTCCCATTAAGAACCTGACCACCAGTGTTATTGATAAAACGAGTATTATTTACAATAGCTCTACCTTCGCCAAAAGCTACACCATGAGTATTATTATAGAAATAACTATCATATATGTCTAAAGTTCCAGCAACATAAATTGCACCATAAAAATCTGCTGTGTTATGAGTAAAGTTAGAATTATAAATTTCAGCATTACCCTGTGCATGAATTGCACCACCTGTACTGTGGTCCGCTTTATTAATGTTAGTAAGTGTTGAATTTTTAACTATGACATTTTTTTCTGTGAATACTGCTCCACTATAAAACTTTTGTATATTATCTCCAATTCTCATATATATTGATGCAATAGTTGAATTTTCAATAACAGCATTGCTTGCATAAATAAATCCACCATCACCATTTTCAGCAGTTGCAGCAGATCCATTAACATGTGAATTATAAAAAGTAACATCACTTTCACTGTATATAGCACCACCACAATATTGAGCATAATTTTCACCGAAAGTTGTGTTTTCTATATTAACATCACCCTTAGCGTAAACTACACCACCATTTGATGATAAATCTATTCCATAAATTCCATTATTTGCAATATCTTTACAATTTTTAATTGTTATAGTTCCATTTGAATAAACAGAACCTCCTTCCATAGCAAAACTCTCAGTAATTGTTGTATTTTCTATGTAAACATCACCATTTGCATAGATTGATCCACCTTTTGTAGTGAAACCTGTAGTACTATATGCCGCATTATGGGTTAAATTAGAATTAAGCACTGTTACACCACCATGAGTGTAAATTCCTGCACCTTCATATCCTAAATTATCATCAATATGGGAGTTATTTATTAACAAATCATTACTTCCAGTTAAATAGATAGCTCCACCTTTTGAACCAGGATTATTATAACCGTTATTATCAAAAGTGGAATCGTCTATCTTATTAATAATAGTAGCATAAATACCTGCACCAACAAGAGCATGATTAGTGTCAAAAGTAGAGTTTTCAATTACATCAATCATACCTTCAGTGTAAATAGCTCCACCAAAATCACTGTTGAATCCATTTGCATAAAATGTTGAATTTTTAATTGATGTTACAGCATCAGAATTAGCAATATAAATTGCACCTCCCGTTGTTCCATAATTATATTCAAATTCACAATTTTCAATTAACTCGATTCCAGTTTCTGTATAAATGGCACCGCCTTTTGGTAATACCGTATCCGTATCGTGAACTTTAGGCTCATTACTACCAAAATAAGTGTTATTAATTGATACAGCACCAACTGCATAAATAGCTACACCTTTTATAAACCTATATGCTTCATTTGAATCAAATTGTGAATTATTAACAAATACACGACCAGTTGTATAAACAACTCCACAACTTTGAACTTTATTATTATAAAATATACAATTATCAATGAATACATCATTAGTTGAATGAATTACAGTACCATTTTCTTCCAAAAATGGTTGCGCCCATTCATCATGTAATTCATTTTCTTCAAAAGTACAACCATCAAGATATAATGTACCTTCAGAATTAATTGCACGATAAGGTGTGACAGTTCCAGCACCCCAATTATGAACTAAACCAGCAGCATGAGTAATAGTCAAATTCTTCAAAGTAACAGTAACACCACTAGATATATTAAATAAACTAGAAGCGCCCTTACCATCTATTGTTGCTCCGTTACCAATTATAACTAAATTTTTAGTTATGTTTATTCCCGTTCTTGGATCATTATTTCCTTCATTAAACTCATAATTATAATCTAATGTAATTTCTCCAGTAGTATCACGATCAATTACATCTTTTAAATCAGTATATGTTTGTGTTTGACTTGGAGCCTTTAATACTCCATTATCTTCATTATCCCTCATTATACTAATATCAGCATCATCAATAGCAGAAACGCATTGCACCGACATTAAGATAACGAATAATAAAGATATGATAATTATTTTTTTATTTATCATATTTTCCCTCCTATTTTAAATTATCTATCTAAATACCCTTTGCAATACCATTAATCAAATAAAATCTCTGCTAATGATTTTACTGCTTAAATCACTTTGTTTTTCACCATCATCCATATAAAATTTATTTTTTAAACGTTCAACAACCCATATGCCTTTATTCATTTCAACTATTGCTTGAAAATAATACTCAATAGCTGAACTGAATCTTTCAATTACTAATAATAGAAAAATTGTATTTAATTCATGTATTTTATTTATTTCCATTTAATTCCGCCATTAAGTGTTTATTAAAAGCGTCAAATCAAATTAAACCAATACATTTATCAAATATCCTTAAAGCAATAATATGTTCAATTTATTACGTTTTAGAATTAATTCAGTCAAATTCTTATAAATAATATAGCCGATTATTCTCATGCTTAAAAAACATGTTATAACCAAGATAAAAATCCTAATCATACACATTAAAAAAACACTAAACCAAATTATACCAATCATATTTTATTGTTAACAAAAATTAACTCAAAAATTTGATTCATGCCAAATTTAATATAAGATTTGCCTTTTCTAAGTAGTATAAATCGATATTTTTTTACTTATGATTTTTAGAATAAAAACCACCGGATTCATGTTTTGAAAAACATCTTATCCAGAGAGATTATCCAAAAAATTATTTTTCTTTTAAATTGCTCATGAGCCTAAAATACCTTATCAATCTGGATTTTATTACACATTAACCACCATTTTAAAAAATGGCTAATTTTTACCCAAATTAAAAAATAATAGACTGTAACTTTATTTTTATTAAAAACAGTATATAAAAGTATTCATTTGCTTTTATCAAAAATAATTAAAGTAAAACTTAAAAAATACTCAATTTTAAATATTTTTTAAAAATAAGCATTGACCATCAAATACTGTACAATTTTAACACAAAATTATGTCAAATCAAGAAAAAATCTATTCATGACTTTCCAAAAATTCGTTTTGTATCCTTACAACCTCAGCACTGGTATCCGCCTCGGAGTAACTTTCAAGCAAATCATGATTAAGCTCCAGAAAGGTATGGCCCCACTTGAATCCGTCAAGTATATCACGAGCCTCATCCTTAAAGCGAGTAATATACAATGTAGCTGAAATT
>CACZNK010000063.1 GCA_902782585.1 uncultured Ureaplasma sp.
ATCAAGTTACAAAAATATCTGAAGAAGGTGTGGCAAAATTAAATGAATCTAAAAATATAGAAATGATTAAAGATAAAAATAAGATAAGAGAAATGATAAATAATAAAGATATAATCGTGGGTGTATCAACAAAGAAATCGTATCTTGAGGTATTACCACCTGATTTATATGGGCTTGATGCTAGTGAATATAGGTGAATGGGTTCATGGAATATAAATATAAATAATGATAGTGGTGTAACTCAAAGAGGATGAGTAGTTTACTTTGTTAAAAGAAAATTGATGTATGGTAAGTAGAGCAAGTGGAGTATAATTATATTATAAAGTACCTCCAATTAATTAAAGAACTATGCCATTAAATGATAAAATGCCAACTTTTTTTGCAGCATTGCTCAAATGAACAAATATTATATTATGAACATCTTTCTCAATGTGAAAAAAGAAGTAGATAATTAATAATAAAAATGCTATTTTAGTTCATTAGGTTTAAATGGTTCGATTTTTTCTAATTTTTTAAATTTATTTTGTTTAACATAATCATAAGCCAACATCGCTACACAATTTGCTAAATTAAGTGATCGGACTTTATTTGTAGTTGGAATTCTAATTGTTTTTGATAAATTTGCTTTGAGAATTGATTTATTAATACCTATTGATTCTTTACCAAATACCAAATATAATTCTTTTGAACATTTGTATTTTATTTTATTAGAAGTATTTTTTCCATATCTTGTTATGTAATAAATTTGTGTATTTTTACTAATATGGTTTTTATCAATAAATTCTTGAAAACAATCATATTCAAACAATTTTAATTCCTTCCAATATGTCACTGAACTTCTTTTTAAATACTTATTAGTTAAAAAGAAACCATAGGGTCTAATTAAATGTAATTTAGCATTAAATGCTACACATGTTCTTGCAATATTACCTGTATTTTCAGGAATTTCAGGTTCAAATAAAACAATATTTAACATAATTAGAAATCAAATAAACTTTGTTGATTAGATTTAGGTAATTCACTAGTAATACCTAAATTACCCATTATATCACATACAGTAGTATTAATAGTTGTTCTTTCCATTAAATCCTGTATTGAAATAAAAGGTTTTTGTTCTCGAGCAGTTACAATTGTTTTAGCAGTTGAATCTCCTAAACCAGGGATTACATTGAATGGTGGAATTATATAGTTATCTTCAATTTTAAATTCAGTTGCTAATGAATTAGTCAAACTAACATTTTTAAATTTAATGCCTCTTGCAAACATTTCTAGCATTACCTCATATATAGGAATAGCTTCAATCTCTTTTGGTTTTAATTCACGATTTAATGTTTTATTATTTAATTTACTTTTTAATAATTGAAGTTTTTCTTTAATAAAATCTGAACCTTTTAATGCTGATTCTAAATCAAAGCCTTCAGAATGAATTGTATATAAACTAGCATAAAATGCTACTGGATGATACATTTTAAATCATGCAACTCTTCATGCTGAAATCACATATGCAGTTGCATGTGCTTTTGGGAATAAATAAGTAATTTTCAAACAAGAATCAATATATCATTTAGGAACGTTACATTCATTAATAACTTTTAAATCAGTATCTTTGATTCCTTTTCCTTTTCTTACAGTTTCCATAACACTAAATGCTGTTTCTGATGGTACACCTAATTTCATTAAATTTGTCATAATACCATCTCGACAAGTTACAACTTGATCTAAGGTTAAATGTGTATTATTAATTAAATCTTGTGCATTACCTTTTCATACATTAGTACCATGACTTAATCCTGAGATAGAAATTAAATCATTGAATGATTTAGGTTTTGATTCTTTTAAGATTGCTCGAACAAAATCTGTACCAAATTCTGGTAAACCAATAGCTCCTGTTGTTTCACCAAGAATATCATTGGAAGTAATGTTCAATTCTTTATTAGTACTAAACATTGAAATTACCTTTTGATCATGAAAAGGAATGGTTCGAGGGTTAATTCCTGTCATTTGTTCAAGCATTTTTAATTTAGTTGGATCATCATGGCCAAGAATATCTAATTTCAATAAATTGTCATGTAAACTATCAAATGTAAAATGGGTTGTAAACCAAGTAAATTTCTTATCATCAGCTGGGTATTGATATGGAGTAAAATCAAAAACACTCATATCTTTAGGAATAATAATAATTCCTCCTGGATGTTGACCTGTAGATCTTTTTACATCAACACATTTGGTTATAATTCAATCAATATAAGCAGAATTTATAGTTTGATCTGGTTGTGTTTTTTCAAAATATGCTTTTACATATCCAAATGCAATTTTATCAGCAACTGTAGCAATAGTTCCAGCACGATATGTATATTCATAACCAAATAAGTCACGAATAAATTCGTGGGCTTTTGATTGATATAAACCTGAAAAGTTTAAATCAATATCAGGTGTTTTTTCTCCTCTAAAACCTAAAAATGTTTCAAATGGTATATTATGACCATCTCCAACTAAATCAGTTCCACATTTTGGACATTTTAATTGTTTTAAATCAAATCCATCAGATTGATTAACATCAAAATTAGTGTAATGACATTTTGGACAACGATAATGAGCTGGTAG
>CACZNK010000064.1 GCA_902782585.1 uncultured Ureaplasma sp.
ACAAAAACATAAAGCTCTTGGGCTTGGAATTTCTTGTTATGTCAATGAGATTTAATGAAGTGTTGTAATTTAGCTAATTGCTTAGCACAAATAAATAATTTTGTTTTAACTTTAATGGATTTATTATCAACTTATTGATTATTCACACGAGCTATTTTCAATAGCTTGTTTTGTTTTTTAATAAGCTTCCAGAAATAGTCATGAGTAATGTTACGAAAAGTGAGTAAATTTAATACACAAATTGAAAAACAAATCTCAAATTTGAGAAGTGATTTAATAAATAATTAAATTAAATAATTTAAAATACTAATAAATTAGTTTTTTACGAGTTTTAATGATTTATGGGTAGCTATAATGTGTTTTAAACCATATGGTTTTTTAAACACAATACCTAATATACCATCATTAATTTCAACTATTACACCTTGACCAAATATTGTATGAACAATTGTGTCACCAACACTATATTGAATTTGTTTTTCTTCATACATATTTTCATAATTTTCAATTTTATGAGAATCATATCATTCAACATCTGCACTACTTGTTGATTGATAGTAACTAGTGATTCTTTCAAGGTTATTTTTACCCATTTCATTGATAAAAGAACTTGGATAATTATTACCCATAAATGATTTACCTATGTTAGAAGAGATAAATAAATATTGCTTTGCTCTTGTAATTCCCACAAAAGCAATTCTTCTTTCTTCTTCACTTCTATTTCCTATTGATTTAGAATTAGGGAAAACTCCTTCATATAATCCTGCTATGAATACTGCTTCATATTCTGTACCTTTAGCAAAATGCACCGTCATTAATGAGACATTGTCATGATCTTGTTTGTTTTTAACATCATTGCTGCTTGTATCAGTATATAAAGTTATTGATTGAATAAATTCATCAATAGATGCTGATTTATTATTAGTTTCAAATTCCTTGATTGAAGATATTAATTCATTAATATTATCCATTCTACTATTTGCTTCATTTGTAGATTCAAAACTATTTAAATATTGTTCATAATTAGTTAATTTAATAATTTGATTTACTGTTTCAACTATGGTTTTATCTTTTGAAGCAGATTTAATTTGATTAATTAAATTAATAAAGCGGTATATCACTTGATCATTTCATGTTATATTTGGATTTATTGCTTTAGTTAGTTTTAATGCATCGATAAATTCCATATGATTTACTTTAGCATATTGTTTAATCTTATCAATTGTAGATTCACCAATTCCTCTTTGAGGAATGTTAATTACTCTTAATATTGATAATTCATCATTAAAATGACTAATCATTCTTAAATAAGCTAATATGTCCTTAATTTCTTTTCTTTGATAAAACTTTACTCCACCATATATGTAATAAGGGATATTAGTATTTATTAATCCATCTTCGATGAATTTAGATAAATAATTACTACGATATAGAACTGCAATATTTTTATATGCTATATGATATTTATCATGTAACTCACTAATTTTATTAGCAATAAATTTGCCTTCCTCATGTTGAGTGTCTCCACAATAATATATTGGTTTTTCACCAACACCATTAACTGTTACTAATGTTTTATCAATTCTTGTATGATTATGTTTAATTAATGAATTAGCAACATTTAAAATACTTTGAGTTGATCGATAGTTAATATCTAAAATAATGGTCTTAGTATTTTTAAATGTTTTGAGATAAACATTAAATATATCACTATATGCACCACGTCATTCATAAATTGTTTGGTCAGGATCACCAACAGCAAAGATGTTTTTCTGATTATTTACTAATTTACATAAAATGTCAAATTTGAATTCATCAGTATCTTGAAATTCATCAACAAG
The DNA here is from genome assembly GCA_902782585.1 of uncultured Ureaplasma sp. Classification (GTDB taxonomy): domain Bacteria; phylum Bacillota_I; class Bacilli_A; order Mycoplasmatales; family Mycoplasmoidaceae; genus Malacoplasma_A. The sequence continues at coordinate 1,842 of CACZNK010000064.1, forward strand.
GATATATTTAAATTTTTCAGACCATTTTTTAGCTACATTTGGGGAATTATGAAATAATTTATAAACACTATAAATTAAATCATTGAAATCTAATCAATTATTCTTTTGTTTTTGCTTTTGGTATTCTTTATATATACCTTCAATGTATTTGATATCAGTGCTAAATAAATAATTGCGTTTAACCATATTATTAGCACTATCTAATGAGCTAGTACCTAATGATCACAAATCATTAGCATATTTAGTATTATATGCTTGGAATTCATCAATAAAATCTAACATTAATTTAGGTTTACATCTTTTTCCAAAATCATCTCTTAGTCTTCATTCTTTATATATTCGGTTGATGATTGATATTCTCTCTTCTTCATCAATAATCCTAAAGTTATTGTTACCACCTAATTTATCAATATCAACTCGTAATATTTTTAAACATAGTGCATGATATGTCAAAATATTGGTATTTGTATACCTATTTAATTGGCCAATAATTCTATTTCGCATTTCTAAACATGCTGCATTTGTAAATGTTATTGCCAATATTGAATTATCATCAATGCCGACATCATTAATTAAATAACTAACTCGTGTAGTTAAAACTTTTGTTTTACCACTACCTGCTCCAGCAACAACAAGGACTGATCCATCAATTGATTTAACAGCTTCAATTTGCTTAGGATTTAATTTCAATTCATTTAAATCCATACTTAGTTTTAGTCACCATTTATTTCTTCATTAGGATTATCAAGAATTACTCCAGGTAAATTAAAATATCTTTTTGGTAATTCTCTTTTTTTATTAAAGTTGTCATTTTGTTTATCACTACCACTAACATCAATTTTCTTAACAGTAACAGTGTTACTAATTTTATCTATCAAACATTGTTTTTTACTATTAATAATTACTGAAAACAATACAAAAATTACTAACATCGCACTTAGCATATATAAGTTTGTAAAGATTAATGAAATTGGAAAATATTGAAAACTTGTATCATATTGATACATATTTTTAATAATTTGATTAGACATTTCATAACCTTTAATTGAGCCAATAATAAATAATGTTGTTCCAAATAGTAAATTAATAAATGAGTTAATTATTCAAACTAATAGTTCTCGTTTTCAAATATTAGTAATAAAGTGAGAAAAAACAACATTAATTATTGCTAGTTTAAAAACTTTTAAGCCTAAGGTTTGTCCATTTCAAAAATAAGGAAGAATAACAAAATAATTAAAGAAACATATAGAAATTGTTATTACAAATATGAAATATCTATATGGTTCAGTCACATTAAATGATGATATGTTTCCTTTAAATCCAGAATCTGTAAAAAATATAAGACATGCAAAACCAATGCTAAAACTTAACATGAATAGAAAATCTATTAATCTTGCAAAAATTCTATTTGAAGCAGGTGCAAGATTATATCTTTCTCTTTTTGAATCTAAATTATTTCCACTTGCTAACATGTTTTATTTTATTTTAAATAATTTCTTTAATTCATAGAATGTTGTTTTAAATTGGTTGGAAAATTTTTTTAGGTATCCTACTACTTTTTTATTGTCAAGATTATTTGAAGAACTTAGGATTTTATTTTTTTTTCAATTAGGGATATATGCTTTTAGTCATTCAATAGCATAATTATATGCATTTTTAAATGCATGATTGCATTCTCATTTGTTTTGGATAGCAATTCTTGATAAGAATGTGAATAATATAGTCCTAATTATTACATAGTTAATATCATCTGTATTTTTTTTGTAATAATTAGCATGACTTTTACTCAAAATGAAATTGTTTTGATCAACAATATCGTAGATATTGTAGTTTGGATTATTATTAGTGAAAATCTTAACAATCATGCTCTTAATAACTTTAACTTTATTAACATGTTCAAATAATTTTAATGTATCTAAAAATGTATAGTGATGAAAACTAGTATATTCAACTTTATTATTTTTAAATAATGATGTACTTATAATTTTATTACTTAAATTACCTAAAAGCATTGAATATAATTTACTTGTATTTATGTTATAATCTGTTTTTCTAGTTATTTTACTTAAAATGGTTCCATCAAGTGTGTTACAAACAAAAATATCTGCATTATCTTTATCGAGATTTTTTTCAAACCCATCAACAAAATTCTTATTAAATACTACTCGTGCATCTGTGAAATATGCATATGGTGTATTTAAATATTTTAATGATAAATTAAAACAATATGCAGCACCTAATTTTTGGTTAGTTTTTATGTATTTAATAGACTTAAAACAACCATTTAAATTAATATCAGCAAAATATTTTTGAATAGATTTAGATGTATCATCAGCAATAATAATTAGTTCAAAATTTTTATTGGTTTGATTTAAGAGACTTTGGAATGATTTATCAAGAGAATTAGCGATATTGGTTAAACGATAAACAATTGTTAAATTCATAGTTATTTGACATCTATTTTATTTATTATAATAATTAATACATTTTGTTACTTTAGCAAGGATATACATGCTTGATATAAAAAAATTAAGAACAGATTTTAAAGGTGTTTGTAAATCAATACGTTCAAGATTTAAAGAATATAAACAATTAGATGAATTTGAAAAATTAGATACTAAACATCGTAAAATTGTTACTAAGATTCATGAACTAAATTCACAACGCAATAAGAAAAGTAAAGAAATTTCTACTATTATTACTAAAAATAGTGATAAAAAAACTATTAACGCTATTCAAAAAAAAGTTAAAGATATTAAACTTGAAGTTGATAAATTAGAAAAACAGGCTAATGAATTAGAAACAAAACTAAAAGATATTCTTTTATCTATTCCTAATATACCTGATCCATCAGTAGTTATAGGAGAAGATGAATCAAAAAATAAAGAAATTCATAAATGAGGTACTCCAACCAAGTTTGATTTCAAACCTAAAACACATTGAGAATTGGCTAAAGATTTAAAACTATATGATCTTGACCGTTCTATTAAAATTTCTGGTTCTAGATATATCATCTATACAGGTTTAGGAGCTAGATTAATTAGAGCATTACAATCATTTACTTTAGATTTGAATATATCGGTTGGATTCAATG
>CACZNK010000065.1 GCA_902782585.1 uncultured Ureaplasma sp.
GATCCAGATGATTTATGATATACTCATGGTGAACAAAAAATTGAAAAACTTTATCCAACGAGTGCAATAAATTTATTTACATATTATCCTGGTTGAAATCAATGAAATTCTTTATTACACCAAAATAAAGGTGAAATACCAGCTAATATGTGTGATAACTACGTTAATGATTCAATTATATTACCTTCTGTTAGAAATCCATATAATTTTAACAAAAGAATTGGATATGATATATGCTTTAAATTAGGTGATTATAAAATCTTAGAAAATACTTTAAATTCATGCAAATGCGGAAAAATTACCACATATCATGGAATGGAAAATCAAGAAACTGAACTCCTAGATCAAATTAATCAAATATTTGGTTTAAGTTATGATTATCATTTTTGAGAAGATATTAACAATAAAACAATATTAAGAAATCAAGATTTAAATAAATTAATTGGCAAAACATTAGACTATGATGGTTTTTGTGCTACCTCATTAAGTCGTAAAATGGCTTGAGATTATATTTATTTCCCAACATTTGATGGTCAATTTTATAATGCTATTTTTTATGAAATAGATATTGATGAAAATACAAATGGTGCATATGTATCTAGTAAAAAACATTTGTTTAATAGACTTCCACTTGCATGACCTCATGAAAAACAAATATTATTATCATCAAAATTAAAACTAAAAGTTACTTCAGCTTCATGATCAAATTCTAATGGTGAGAAAAATATCTTGATAATCAAATGTAAAGGTTATCATGAACCAAGTAATAGTCAAATTATCTAATGTGAATATATAATATAAAGAATCATATCAATGTCTAATAGTTTTGGAAATTCAAGTAATTATTTTAGAGTTAAACATTGAAAGCATTTTATAATATTAGCTTTTGTAAGTTCTTTTGTACTTAATGCTCTAATTTTTTATTTATTTGTGTTTTGCCCTGATTTTGTTTTTAAGAAAAATAACATATGCTTTATGGAATATTTAAATATTTCATTTAATAGAGTAAACTTACGGCCATTATTTTATTCATATTTAATCACATATGTGATTAACCAAATATTATTAGTTCCAATAATGGTTTTTGCTTTTTTTGTTGTGTATTATTTGTCAAATTTAAAAAGTATAATTACGGGAGTCTGTAATAAACATATCAAAATATTAAATTCATGTACCACAAGTGAATTCCACGATAAGGTTGCTTTGGTTGTTGGAGTATGCAATGATTTTTCACCAAATTCACTTTTGCAATCAGCAAACCAAACATATAAGAATATTGATGTTTGAATTTGTGATGATTCAAGCAATCCAATTAAAATTAAAGAAATTGATGATTTTGTAAAGAAACATAAAAATTATTATGTTTGCCGAAGGGATGAACAGCATAGAAAACAACACCCAACAAAAATAGGCAATGTTACATATTGGTTGCATAAATATGGTTCAAAATATGACTATGTATTTGAAAATGATTCAAGTTCAATAGTTACTTCAACATTTGTTGAAAATTCATTATGTTATTTCCATTCTCCAATATTATCAAATATGAAAATTAATTGTATTAATTGTAATGGAAATTTTTATCAGCTTGACAAATTAATATCAAAAGTAAGTAGTTTTGAATGACAATTATGAAATGAAATACATCGTGCAATCTCTTTAATAGATGGTACTCGAATATTTAATGATGGTTGATGTGCATTATATAAAACTTCAACTTTAATGCAGATTCCATTAGAAGATGTTGAATGTGCCTCATGTGATTCTGCACGTGGCGCATGATTATCAAAGCATGGATATAAATCTATCATGAATCCATTTGATTTTGGAGGTAAAATGGCAATTCAGAATATGCAAGCTTTTGAAAAACAAAGAACTAAATGATTTGGTGCAGATATTTTTATGTGACATAAGAATATGCTTTTTAACTCTAAAGAACATGTATTATGAAATCTTCGATCATTAGTTTTATTTGTGCTTCCAATACCTTTGTTTGCTACCTGGTTGATTCATATGATAACACTCATTATTATGAAGCTTGATTATGTAAATTTTACATCTTTATTGTTAACTGAAATTCTATTTATTACAATCTGATTTATAATACCAATGTTCTTTTTGATTTATAATTATAAACTTAAAGCATTTAAAATTATCTTACATCTAATAATATCACTTATGTTGGGATCTACAATGTTTTATAAAAGATGAATTATTTACTTTTTTGCTTTGATTTTTAAGAAAAAGCAAAACAAATGGTATGTAACCAATAAAAATTTAATAGGTAAAACATCATTTTCCAATAAGTTAAAATTATGTACTATTGAGTTTACCATTTTAATATTTTATTCAGTATTATTCATTTTAATTTCTATTATAACTGCCAATTTAGATAATAATGCTGACCACATTGATATAGAAATCGTTACAAATTTTAACATTATAATTCGTTATATGCTATACTGAGTAGTTATCTTTCCAACATTTACATTACCATCATTTTTTTACATTATATTTACATTCATTGGTGAAATTAAAGTTAAAAATGGATATAATCCAAATAGTTCAAAACCATTCCCAATTGAAAAATATGATTTTAGACATAAATTCATAGAAGAATTTGAAATTAAGAATAAAAAAAGACTTAATAAGCATTAAGCTTCTATGAAACATTATAATAGCAAAAGCTTTTTGGATTATCTTGTAGATGAAATTGTTCATAAAAAACATTCAATATTTTTAACTGGTAGTGCTGGTGTTGGTAAAACAACACTATTACAAAATCTAAAAAAAGAGCTTGATGCAATAGATAAACCTGCTGTATTAACTTCTACAACTGGTTTAAGTTCTTTTCATTTAGGTGGAGTTACAATTCATAAATTTATGGGTATTAATATTCAAAAGAATACTTCATATTTAAATTATTTTTCACATACATTTCAATTTTCAGCATTAAAAAAACGTCTTGCAAAATTTGATGTAATCATCATTGATGAGATTTCAATGTTACGTGCTGATCAATTTACTTTGATTGATCTTGCATTAAAAAAAGCATGTGAAAATAATAAACCATTTGGTGGTAAAATAGTTGTCTTTTCAGGTGATTTTTATCAAATACCTCCTGTGGTATTAGAAAATGAAATTAAAAAGAATCAATGAATATTTACAAGTGAACCATGATTAAAAAGCAATATTAAAGTTTATAAATTAGTCCATGTACACCGTCAAAGTAATAATGAATTCGTTAATTGCCTTGATGAAATCAAGGAAGGAAGAGTAAATTCAAAACAAGTTAAAAAACTTATTAAAATGTGTGAAAAAAGAAAACCAACCAAAAATGACACTATATTTTTTGCAACCAATGAAGAATGCGATAAATTCAATAAAAAGAAAATTAATCAACTTTCAGGTAAACTAGTTACATATACAGCTATAGTTGCCGGTAAAAGAAAACAATATAACAAAGATGCTATTATCCGTGAATGCATTGCTAAAGAAGTGTTAGAATTAAAAGTTGGCACAAGAGTAATCATTGTTTTTAATGATCCTAAAAATCGATTTGTTAATGGTACTAAAGCCACAATAACAAAACTAAATGAGCATAATGTCGAGGTTTTGATTGATAATCAAATTAAACCAATAATTTTAAAAAGACATACATGAAAAAAACTTAACTATTACAATAAAACAATTGCTTATATGAAACAAATACCAGTTATTCCAGCATATGGATTAACAATCCATAAATCACAAGGTATGACACTTGATTCAATTGCTATAGATTGTAAAAATATATTTACATATGGACAATTATATGTTGGTATGAGTAGGGTAAGAGATGCTAAAAATATGTCATTGATTCATTTTGATAACTCAAAAGTTATTACAAGCAAAACTGTAAAAAATTACTATAAAAATACCAAAATGAAAGAAATTTATATTGAATAACTAATGTTTAGTTAGTTCATTTCTTCGTTCAATAGCATTAGATTCACTAGCTTTAAATAATTCATCGGCTTTAGTTGGTTGAGATTTTAGTAAGTTAGCATATCTTCTTTGCTTTTTAATGAAATCAATATATTTCATTGTAGGAGATACTGAATCAATACTCATTGGTTTAGGATTACGTGGGTCATAACGATATAATGTTCAATAACCTGATTGAACAGCTTCTTTTTCAATATTTTGAGACATTGACATATTTACACCGTGGTTGATACATGGAGCATAACAAATGATTAAACTTACACCATTATAAGATTCAGCTTCAACCATTGCATTAATTAATTGTTGTGGGTTTGCTCCCATAGCAACTTGTGCAACATATACATCCTTATATGTTATAGCAATTTCACCTAAGTCTTTTTTACGAGTTAGTTTACCACTTGATGCAAATTTAGTTACACAACCCATAGGAGTTGCTTTTGATGCTTGACCACCAGTATTTGAATATAATTCAGTATCAAGTACTAAGATGTTTACATTAGCACCACTTGCTAATATGTGATCAACACCATCAAAATCTATATCATAACTTCATCCATCACCACCGATAATTCAGAATGATTTTTTAGATAAGTAATTTTTATTATCATTAATGATTTTTATTAATGACTTATCATTTGAACTTTTAATTGTTTTAAGCAAGTAATTTGCATAGTCATTAGATTTCTTATCATTTCATGAATCTAATAAATTAGATAATGATTTTTTAATATTAGCATTTTTAGTATTCTTTACAACTGTTGATAATTGTCTAAATAGATTATCACGCTGATATTTATAGGATAAATACATTCCATAACCAAATTCAGCATTATCTTCAAATAACGAATTAGCTCAACTTGGTCCATGACCATTTTCATCAAGTGCAAATGGACAACTTGGAGCACTACCACTATAAATTGAACTACATCCTGTTGCATTAGCAACAATTAGACGATCACCAAATAACTGCGAAACTAGTTTAACATATGGTGTTTCTCCACAACCAGCGCAAGCACCATTAAATTCAAAGAAAGGTTTTAAGAATTGAACCATTTTTACAGACGGTTTAGCAAATACAGAAAATATTTTGTTTTTATCATATTTCTTTGCTGTTTCTAAGAATTCATAATTTTTAATTTGTTCCTTACTATTAGTTTTTAATGGTTTCATTTCTAATGCTTTAACTGGACAAGAGTTAGCACATAATTTGCATCCTGTGCAATCCAATGGTGAAACCTGTATTGAATATATAGCATCTTTTAAACCAATTGCATTTTTTATTTTTAAACTTTTTGGTGCATTTTTTAATTCTTTTTTATCTAAAACATAACTTCTAATAGATGCATGTGGACAAACGAATGAACACATACCACATTGAATGCATTTGTTTTGATCACAGATTGGAATAGATTCAGCAATTCCTCGTTTTTCATATTGAGCTGTTCCAATAGGATAACTACCATCTGCTGAAAATAATGAAACAGGTAGTTCATTACCTTTCTTTTCACTAATTGGTTTCATAATCTTGTTATAAAACTCACTTTTAATGTATTTTTTAATAAATGATGATGATTTTGTATTAATAATTGGTTTTGTATCAATCTTCTTTAATTCGCTAGTTGCATTATCAATAGCTACTATATTAGCTTTGACAATTGCTTCACCTTTTTTAGCATATGATTTAGTTGCATATGCTTTCATTTCATTAACAGCAAGTTTGAAATCAATAATATTGGTTATTTTAAAGAAACAAGCTTGCATAATAGTATTAACTCTATTGCCTAAACCACTTGAAATAGCAACTTTAGATGCTGGAATTATATATAATTCCGCATTTTTTTGCTTTAATTGTTTTTTAAAGTTTTCTGGTAAATCACGAGCTAATTGTTCGAGTGATAAATCAGTATTTAATAAAACTTTACCATTTTGTTTTATATTAGCTAAGATATCAAAATTATGAACGAATACATAATTGTGGATGGCAATGAAATCTGCATGTTGGATAACATATGGTTTCTTAATTTCATTATCTGAAATTCTTAAATGTGAAGCAGTTAAACTTCCTGATTTTTTTGAATCGTATTCAAAAAAAGCTTGAACAGCTTTATTAGTTCTTGTACCAATAATTTTGATTGTACTTTTGTTTGCTGAAACTGTACCATCAGATCCTAAACCATAGAAAATACATTCATAATCTTTAGATTTAGCATCATATGGATGTTTTGGTTTTGGTAACGATTTAAATGTTACATCATCATTAATACCAACACTAAAGTGATTAATTGGAGATTTAGCATGCATATTTTCAAATACACTAACAACATTATTTGGTGTAAAATCTTTACCACCTATACCATATCTACCACAATAAACTTTTAATTTATCATAGCCATTCTCCTTTAATGCTGAAGCTACATCAACATATAAAGGTTCACCAACTGCCCCAGCTTCTTTGGTTCGATCGAGAACAGTAATATTCTTAACTGTTTTTGGTAAAGTATTAACAAATGCTTTAGTATTAAAAGGACGATATAAATGTACTTTTAATACACCTGAAAATGCAGGTAATTTAGCTTTATTAACTACGAGTTCAACAGTATCACAACCACTACCCATTAAAACAA
>CACZNK010000066.1 GCA_902782585.1 uncultured Ureaplasma sp.
TAGGATTTACAATTTTTATGATAAGTGACAGTATAAAATTTGTTTCAAATAAATGTGAAAAATTCATAGAAATAGGCGAAAAAGAAAGTTGTATTTTAAGTAAAAACTTAAGTGTAAAATCACAAGTTATTTTTCAAAATGAGCGTGCTGATACAATAGATATGGAAAATATAAGTCAAAAACTATCTAATGTGCCAGTATTAACTAAGGATGCCAATAGTTCCTTACCGTCCACTTTATCATTTTTGGAAATGTATAATGTTGGGAAAATAGAACAATTAAATATTATGAACAGATGGAAAACTAATAGTCCAGTTACAACTTTATCAACGACTGTAGGAGTACATCCTGATGGAGATACTTTTAAACTTGATTTACATGAAAAATCTCATGGACCTCATGGACTTATAGCAGGTTCGACTGGATCAGGTAAATCTGAATTTATAATTACATATATACTTTCAATGTGTGTAAATTATCACCCATATGAAGTTCAATTTGTGCTTATAGATTATAAAGGTGGTGGACTTGCAGGGGCTTTTGAAAACAAAAAAAATAATTTTAGATTACCTCATTTAGCGGGAACTATAACTAACCTAGATAAAAATGAAATGAATAGAACTCTTGTTAGTATTCAATCGGAATTAACAAGAAGGCAAGCAAAATTTAATGAAGCTCGTGATTATTTAGGCGAAAGTACAATTGATATATATAAATACCAGAAATTTTTTAGAGAAGGAAAAATAAAAGAACCGATGCCACATTTATTTATAGTTTGTGATGAATTTGCAGAGTTAAAGCAACAACAACCTGACTTTATGGATAATTTAATATCTGCGGCTCGTATTGGGCGTAGTTTGGGGGTTCACTTAATTTTGGCTACACAAAAGCCAAGTGGAGTAGTAAATGATCAAATTTGGTCAAATACTAAATTTAGAGTTTGTTTAAAAGTTGCCTCTCCTGGAGATAGTTCTGAAATTATTAAGTGTCCGGATGCTGCTAGTATTAAACAAGCTGGAAGATTTTATTTACAAGTAGGTCAAAATGAAATCTTTGTTCTTGGACAATCAGGATATTGTGGTGGAAACTATGTTCCTTCAGAAATAGTAAAAAAGGAGATTGATAAGTCCATTCAATTTATAGATAACATTGGAAATGTTATAAAAACTATTGATGATGAGGTTCAATTTCAAAAAAATGAAGATTTGGGGGATGAATTATCAAATATACTTAAATATGTTACAAAAGTTGCTGAAAAACTAAATGTTAGAGCCGAAAATTTATGGTTGGATGCTATTCCAGCAGATATATATATAGAAGATATAGTGAAAAAATACAATTTTTCATCAGAACAAGTAACTGCTGTTATAGGTGAATATGATGATCCTTCAAATCAAAAGCAAGGGATTCTTACCATTCCATTTGATCAAGACTCAAATACAATGGTATATGGGTTAGCAGGAGCTAATAAAGAAATGTTTTTAAGAACATTAATTTATTCTGTTTGTCATAATTATTCATCAAAGCAAATTAATTTTTATATTCTTGATTTTGGTTCAGAATCATTTAGAATTTTTTCAAAATTACCACACGTAGGTGATGTTGTATTTCAATCTGAACCAGATAAAGTAGATAAATTGTTTAAAATGATTAATGAAGAATTAATTGATCGAAAGAAAAAATTTGCTGATTATAATGGTGAATATGAAAGCTATTGTAAGTTAAGTGGAAATATATTGCCAAGAATATGTACTATTATTAATAATGTAGAGACATATAAAGAAATATATTCTGGATATGATGAAATGTTAATGTTTTTATCACGTGAAGGTGGTAGATATGGAATTAACTTTGTAATGACAGCAGGTGGACTTGCAGGTTTAGGAAGTAGATTATTAAAAAATTATCCTAATACTTTTGCACTAGATATGAATAATAAAGATCAATACTTTGATGTTTTAGGCAAAATTGGAAATGTATATCCAGCAGATTATCCAGGTAGAGGATTGTTTAAAAAAGAACAGGCATATGAATTTCAAACTGCAAGAATATGTGAAGATGATAAAATAATTGAATTTATTAAAGCAGAGGGAGAAAAGTTAAGTGCAATTAATGAAAAGGCAAAAGTTATTCCTGTTGTACCTGATGAAGTTATATATGAAATGATAGAAGAAGATAATTCGGGATTGAGTTCTTTTCCAATTGGTATTTCTAAGGAAACGATTAGTACATACAACTACAATTTTATTAAAGATAAATCTGTTATTATATCTTCCAATGAAATTGAAAATTGCTTTGAATTTGTTAAAAACACAATGAAGATATTACATAGGTTTGGTAATTGCATTTCTATTGTTTTAGATTTAGAGTCACTATTTATTGAAAACAAGGCTTTAGCAAATTCATATTGTAATAGCGAATTTGAAAAATTTGGAGAAGAGATAGTGAAGTATTATGATGAAAAAATTAAGGGAACTGCATATTATTTAGTGATTTATATAATAGGCGTTGAAAAATTTAATTCTTCTGTTAATTCGAAAATGATTAATAAAATTATAGATACAATAAAAAATAATACAAATATAATTTGTATAATGATTGATAGTGCATTTAAGTTTAAAAAGATTAATTTTGAGTCATGGTATTCAAATTTTGTACAAAATACAAATGGAATATGGATTGGATCAGGATTGCAAGATCAATCAGTTATTAAATTAAGCAATTACGATAAAAAATATGCAGCAAAAATTTCAAATGAATATGCTTGGATATCTAAAAATGGAGTTCCAAATTTAATTAAATTAGTAAATAAAATAACAAAAGGTTGAAAAAATATGAAAAATATGTTATAAAAATAGTGGAGGTATAATATGAATGGGATAGTCGTTGAAGAATATCAAAGTATTTATAATCAGGATTCTATTAATTTTGATAATTTAAATAGAACTATAAATAACTTAATATCTAGTTTTAGTGAAATAAGTGATTTAGCGGGTTCTAACGAAAGTACTATGTTTATAAAAAAACAAATTAATCAGACTATTGACCAATTAAATAATGTGCGAGATAATTTTAGAGAATATAATCAAATTTTATCTAGTGTATATACAGGGTATAAAAGACAGTCTGAACAAATTTCAAATTCTATCAAAAGTGTTATACCAAACAATTAGTACATTATTATTGATGGGAGGAAATTAAAATGGAATTAGGATATAATGTAAAAAAAATTAATGAACTAATTACAAAAATAGGAAGTAATTGTACAGATATTAGAAATGCAATGCAAAGTGGATGGCCTGAAGTTCAAAATGTTCTTCAAACTGAGTGGGTAGGTGCAGATGAGCAATCATTTGAGCAGAAATTAGTTGAAAGAGTTGTTGAATTATGGCAAAGTATTCAAAAAAATTGCAATATTTTTATGCAAAATTTACAGTCAACTGGAGAATCTTGGGTAAAATTTCAAGCTAGTAATTTATTAGATGGAGCTACTGTTACAGAAGGAGCTGCAGCAGTAAAATATGAAGCAATTGAAGTAGGAGATCCAGAAGTTGCTTTAAAACAAGTTACTTTCTCAGAAGATATGGATTTGGGATTACAAAGTGGAGTTGGTTCTGCTGACAAAATATTAACATCAATTAAAGATTATATTACAAATGTATATAATAATACAAAAAATCTATTTGATGAAATGGATGCATCAACAGCATTTATTGGAGCTGAACAATCAGCAGCAGTAAAGAAATATATTGAAGAAATGGGACATTCATTTGCACTTGTAACTACTTGTTATAGAGATTTAGGCGATTCAATGAAAGAATTAATAGCTGCATACGAAAAACAAAGTCAAGCTGTTCAAACAGCAGTTGGAGAGAACGCACCAACTATCGATACTGGTGGAAATCAATGGGAAGGCTTTGGAGAATAGTAAAGTGTTTTACTATTCTTAAATAATTGTTGATATTTATCAACAATTATTTAAGAATAGGAGAATAAAAATGAGCCAAATGTATTATGATTTATTAAAAAAAATTGAAAAATTTGATGATGAACTAATGAAATGTTTGCATGATTTAGATGATGCTCAAAAATATTTATCTAAAGGTTTTAATATAAACAATTCTACTGCTTTTTTATATGATATTGATAGAGGTAGAGAAATAATAAACAGTAATCGTAATAATATAAAAAATATAATAATACCTGAAATAAGAAAGAATATTTAGGAGGAACAATGGCAAAACTGTATATAGATTATAATAGTGTTAATTCAAAAACTGGGGACTTAGCATTTTATATTCAAAATTATGAAAAATGTATAAATGAATCTTGCTACAATCTGCAAAAAACGGATTATTGTTGGCATGATAAAAATCAAGAAGTATTTGTAAATTGTGTAAAAAAAATGAAATATGATATTTATGAACAAATTAAATCATTAAAAAAATATGCATCATTCATTAATACATTTTATAATGATGTAAGGTCAACTATAATTAATAATTTTGATTATAATTATGTTACAAAAATTATTTATGATACAGATTATGCAAACAAAGCAATAGAAGCTCTTAATAGTGTTATTAAAAGATTGGATTGGATTAATAGAGAAATGCCTTCTTGTATTGTTCCAAGTGATTATCCATATAAAAAATTAATAGATAGTATTACTGGCACAACATTTCCATATTGTAATGATGTTGTAAGATTTAATAGTAAGATAGCTTTTGTTAACTCGAGAATAATTAATAGTCTAAATGATTTTTATTATAATTTTAGAAATATAAAAACTGTTTCTATTGAAAAAAATAGATTATCCCATCATTATCAATTATTTTCACCTAATTTAGATAAAATTAATATTGAAAATGTTGATAGTGTTAATTCAAAAGAATATAAACAAACAGACATTGATATAGATAATAATTTGATAAATCCAGATGTAGAAAAAGTGAAAGAATCAGATAATGAAATAGAAAAAATAGTGACAGATGATAATTATACTGATTTAATTTTTGACAAAGAAAATACAAAAACGTATGAGCAAACGGGGATTAATATAAGTAATGATTATGATGATAGTGATAAAAATAAATATTATGCTTCAAAGCATAATGATAATTCGTTAGATTTTGAAAAAAATTTTGTTAATGTACAAAATAATGTTCAGCACTCAAATAATAATGATGCATCAACAATAAATTTTCAAAATATGAAAACAGAATTTAGCACTAGCAATAAGAATGCTTCAAAGATAAATCCAACAATTGATAATTTTCAAAAAACAAATTCCCTAGATGTAAATCAAGTAAGCGCAGCAGGAATA
>CACZNK010000067.1 GCA_902782585.1 uncultured Ureaplasma sp.
ATTGTAGTAACAGTCAAAGTATAATTGCCTGCATTTAAACCAGAAACAGTAATAGTATTTCCATTGACATTAACAACGGCTTCAGGATGGTCAACTACAGAAGCGTTGACTCCATTAGCATCAGTGAATGATACTGTAGTAGAACCTGTTTTGTTATAATCGAATGTAATGTTGTTATTGATTGTTAATGTTGAGTTTGCTTTGTTTACTGTTAATGTTGAATTTGCATTTCCCTCAACGAAATTATCGTCCTCCGGATAGGCTATGGTAATATTATACTTACCGAGTGGAATTGCTTCCGGAAGCATGATTGTAGTGTTTAAAGCAATATTTTGGAAAGTCTTTTCATATTTTTCATTTTTTATAGTTATATTCACTCTAGCAGTAGCATTAGGATGGTAATTGATAGTGATTGCTGGAGTTTCACTGTATGCAATTGTTTGTGGTTCAATTGACAGGTTAGGATTTGCTTTATAAATATATAGCATTGAATCTAAACTATAGGTATCTATTGATGCAGTAACTCGTACCCATCCGGTGCTGGTTGGAGTGTATTTAGTCTTTTCTTCTAATTTAAGATTGCTTTTATCCACAATACCATTTGGTGAAGTAATTTTTAAATCTATTTGTTTTAAAAGAGTATTATCATATTCCAGTGACTCTATATCTGTATTATCAGTCAGATTCTTGGCTATAAAATGAAAGTAAATGTCAAAAGGGTCAAAAACAGTAAATCTATTATTGGGATTGAATCCATCAAACTGTAAAAGGTAACTGTAGTTTATATTATTGAATGTTGGATGACTATAATCAAAAAAGTTATAATCAATATTGGAAGTAGTATCCGGATTTTTGAAATTAATTTCATCCCCCTTATGATTTATGAAAATATTATTATTGATTTTTAAATTAGCATTCACATAATCCAAAACATTCCAAACACAGATTGCATTACCTTGGCGAGCAGAGTTATTTACAAAATAACAGCTGGAAATAATACCATTTAAACTTACTTCAAGCGTAATAGCTCCACCATACATATTAACAGAATTATTTATAAAACTACAATTATAAACCTTGAAATCATTGGCACTAGAAAAGAAGATAGCACCTCCCTGACCACCAGAGTTATTAATAAAACTACAATTATAAAAAGAACAATTATTAGCCCTATTTACATAAATTGCACTACCAATAACATTATCATATGGAATTTTATTATTTATAAAAGAACAATTTAAAACATTACAATTATTTATTTTTAATTCGATGAAAATTGCACATCCCGTATCCAATTTTCCATTTACAAAATTAATATTTTTAATTGTTACATTATTTGCGGTGACGTAAAAAATTCTACTTTTATGTTGTGCGTCGATTGTATGGCCTTGACCGTCAATGGTTAAAGATTTACTAATTACAATACCTCTATTTTTACCATATTCATTGATAAAGTTATCTTCAAGAGCATAATTATTTTCCAGTGTTATTGTATCGCCGGAATTTGCATTACTGATTTTATCTTGCAGTGCCTTAAAAGTTCCATTATCATGTTCGCTTATTATTCCTTCATTGTCCGGTTGTGTCAGTGGTGTGTCTTCAGGACTTGTCTTTAAATCATCGGTTTCTATACTGTTTGCGGATAAATCTATTTCCCCCTCATCATCGCTAGCTATTACTGTATCGTTAGCATCAGCAGCGCTTACACCAGCAATACTTATTAAAACAATAGTTAAAGCTAGTATGATTATGCTTTTGTACTTCATGCTTTTATTGACTCCTTGATATGATAGTTAATTAAAATGTTTTATATTAAACAAACAAAATTAAAATGGGTTATTTTTGCTTTAAACATTCAAATTATGTTTAAAAGTCTATCCCCTAATATATAAATATATAACTGATTTGGAGAATGAAGGGCAGATAAACTGATATTAATATACCTATTGATTTGACTTTAAAAACTAAAAAAAAGCAGTACCTATTAAAAAATGATTAAATGAAA
>CACZNK010000068.1 GCA_902782585.1 uncultured Ureaplasma sp.
AGTGCCCAATTAATTAAACTTAATTCATTATATCTTTCCTTTGCTGAATAGTATCCTAAAGTTTCACGATAAATCTCATTGATTTTCTTAATTTGATTATCAATTTCATCTTGTAATATTCTGGAAAAATCAAAATCTTTTAATAAATCATTCTAATTTAATCCATTAAATTTTCAATTCCACATTTTTCTCATGAAGCATACGTGTGGCAAAATATACATCAATATCATCTTTTGAGTTGTATATTGATTTTTTAAAATTCTTTCAATCATAAAACTCTGAACCATTATCTGCTGTAATGGATTTAATATTTACACCATAAATTGTTTATCAGCATTTTGTAAATATCTTAACGTTTTTGTAAATGTTGATGCTTCTTTGCCATGAATTTTTTAGCCATCCCAATTTTTGATTTTCTTTCATACAATGTTAATAGATTAACATTGTTCTTTTTGTTACCAATTACCAAATCCATTTCTCAATGACCAAATTCTTGATTATTACTAATATATTCTGACCTTTTAAAAATAGAAACACTATTTTGTCTTTTACAATAATTTTTAGTCCGATATTTATGTTTTGTTTTCTCTTTAAAATGACTGTAGTTAATAAACAAAACATTTTCATTATTAATGTATGAATACAATGTCATAACTGAAATCGGTTGTTCAATTTCACCATTTCAATAGGCAATTTTACTTCTTCCAATTATTGTTTTTAGACTTTGTTTGTTATCTAATTCATTTACGATAAATTCTTTAATCTTCTCATATTTAAGAATTTTAATTTTTTGCTTATTTTTAGATTTATATTTTGATTCTATTGAATCTAGAAACATTTGCAGAATAAGAAAATGTGTATAAATTCTTATTAATATCATTAATAAGTTTTTCATATCTGCCATTTAAAAGTTCTCTTTTAATTGTTTTTCCGCTCCATTTTAAAATAAAAGGAATTTCATCAATATTAAATAATCATTCTAAACTTGCAATATCTCATCCATAATCAATTGAACCAGATATCGATTTTAATGTTAGCTCATTGTTAATTAGCAATTCATTTTTCTTCTTTCTCAATTAGAAAGATGTTTATAGTATTTGTTCATTTTAGTTCTCTTTCTTAAAAATAATGTTTTTGTTTAATTAATTTTAATATAAAGAGCTCAAATGAGCTTTTATTTATACAACATTTTTGGGGTATACTTAGCCAAACTTGTACATCATGCTCCAATATGTTTAATAGTTTGTTAACTCATATGTATAATACAAAATAATTATGGATTGAGGAACAATCATCTTATCAATTATTGGATCAATGGCAATCATTATTGGATTGTTATTATCTCCAACTGGTTCTACATCTGGTTTAAGTGCAATGGCAGGACAAGATCTTGAGTTATTTAAAAAAACTAAAGATCGAGGTTTTTTTAAAATCTTACAAATGGTAATGTTCTTTTTTATCTTTAGTTTATTTGTAATTTGTATTATTTACAAAATTGTTTAAAGTAATAAATGAAGAAATTTATTACAAAATCTGATTTAAAAAAAATAATTTTATTGATAATTGGTAATGAAACTAGGCCAATACCAAGAAATATCCTTTTAAGAAAAACAATTGTTGCTAATAAACATACATCATTTATTCCTAATGATTTATATAATCAAACAATTGATGAAATGATTAATTTTAGATTAATCAAGGAATTAAAAACTTCTAAAAAATTAGTTATTGAATATGTTACTGGTGAAATTGATAATTCAAAAACATATGAAGGTGTAATTAGAATTAATAGTAACCGTTCTGGTTTTATCACATTAGCTAATGAAGCTAAAGCTAAATATTTTGTACATTATATTAATCTTAATGGTGCATTGAATAATGATCGAGTTAAATTTCAATTAATTAAAAACCCAAAAAAAAATAGTGAATTAATTGATGCTGTTGTAACAAAAATTGTTCAACATGAAAAAAATTTTTATGTTTGCATCTTTAATATCAGAGATAACAAATATATAGTCACACCTGATGATGAAAGAATGTATTATAATATCATCCTTGATGACATTGAAGGTCTTGTTAATGATCAAAAAATTTTGGTAAAAATAAAAAAATATGATAAAGAAAATGCATATGGTCATGTTAGTAAAATTCTTGGCCATAAATCAGATGTTGGAATTGATATTTTATCAATAGTTCTTGACAATGGTGTTGAACCAGATTTTAGTGATGAATTATTAGAATCATGCCGCAGAATAAAAGTTAATTTAGATGATAAACAAAAACAAATTAGACGTGATTTGACAAATTTACCAATTGTAACTATTGACCCAAAAACATCAAAAGACTTTGATGATGCCATTTGTGTTATAAAAAATAATGATGCATATAAACTATATGTTTGTATAGCTGATGTTGCGCATTATGTGAATTATCAATCTGAATTAGATAAAGTTGCGCTTAAACGTGGATGTTCAATCTATTTAGCTGATCGTGTTATTCCTATGTTGCCACATATTTTATCAGATGATATTTGCTCATTAAATTATGATGTAATATGTTTGACTATGACATGTGAAATAGATATTAATAATGATGGTAAAGTAATTAAATATGATGTATATCCATCTTATATTAAAAGTCGAAGAAGATTTAATTATGACGAAGTTAATGATTTTTTTACAAATAAAATTGATTTTAAAGATGAAAATATTGAAATTAGAAAAATGCTTATCAATGCTAAAGAACTTCAACAAATACTTAATAGAGTAAAGTTCGATAGAGGATATGTAAATTTCACTATACCTGAACCTGAAATTATTTTAGATGAAACAGGATTTCCAATTGAAATAAAATTACGTCCAACAGGTTTAGCACAAAACATGATTGAAAATTTTATGTTGCAAGCTAATGAATGTGTAACTTTATTTGCACATGACCATAAAATACCATTTATTTATCGTGTACATGATAAACCAAACGAAGAAAAAATTAAAAATACAATTAGTAACATTAAACGATTAAATTTTAAAATTTCTACTGATTTAAAAAATATTAAACCTAATGATATTAGTAAATGATTTAAGCAAAATAAAGATAATCCAAATCTTGATTTAGTTAGCATGATAATTTTAAGATGTTTAGCTAAGGCTAAATATGATACCAATAATATTGGACATTTTGGTTTAGCATTAGATAACTATACACACTTTACTTCACCAATAAGAAGATATCCAGATTTAATTGTTGCTAGATTATTTTGAATGTTTGTTTTTGATCGTGATCAATATACTGATATGCAAAGGAATAAATTATTAGATCAATTAAAAAGATTTGCTGAAATATCATCAAAAAATGAATTAATTGCTATTCAATGTGAACGAACTGTTAATGCTATGAAGTTTGCTGAATATATGACTAAACATATTGGTGAAGAATTTATTGGATTTGTTTCAAATATAAGCTCATTTGGTGTATTTGTTCAATTAGATAATACTATTGAAGGACTAATTAAATTAGAAAATTTGAAAAATGATTTTTATGTGTATAATGAAAAAACAAATGAGCTTATTGGTCGTCATAATGGTTTACTATTTAGTTTAGGAACTAAAGTAAAAGTAAAAGTTATTGCAGCTGATAAATTATCAAGAAGAATAAGTTTTGAATTAGTTGAACATTTAGGAAATAGATAATATGTATATTTTATTTAAAAATAAAAAACTTAATTTGAATTATAGAGTTATTGAAAAAATTGAAGCAGGAATTTCATTAAAAGGATTTGAAGTTAAATCAATTGTTAAATCTAATGCTAATATTGATCAAGCATTTATTATTTTTAAACATAATGAAGCTTATTTATTAAATATGTATGTTGCTCCTTATAATGGAACAACTAATGTATCAATTATTCCAGATAGAACAAGAAAACTATTATTAAATAAAAAACAAATAATTAAATTTCAACAACAAATAAAAAAAGAACGTTTAGCATGTATTCCACATGTTGTTTATTTAAAAAATAATAAAATTAAGATTGAAATTGTCTTATGTAAATCAAAAAATACTCATGATAAACGCAAAATAATAAAAGAACGTGATTTGAAACGTGAAATTAAAAAATATTAACTAAATATTTAAATTAAATACATGCTATGGATGCTAATTTTATATTGGTATAATACCGTATATGTTATATATTATGGTCTGTTAGCTCAGTTTGGTAGAGCAGATGACTCTTAATCATCGGGTCGCGGGTTCGATCCCCTCACAGACCACCATAATTCAATTTAAAGATTAATTAAATCAATTTATTTAATAAATTTTACATCTTTAACTTCTTTAATTTCTTGAAGAATAGCCATTTTAATACCACTATCAAATGTATCATATTGAAATGGGCAACCAACACATTTACCGACAATCTTTAATGTAAGAATCTTATTCTTATACTCTATAAATTCTACATCTCCACCATCATCATTAATATAAATTTTAAGAACTTGTAATAAATCTTTAATTTTTTGGATGGTAGTAATTTTAGGCATGACTTTTTATTTTTTAATTTTCTTTTGAATTTTTTTGTTAAATGTTTTTACATATCTAGAATAAATAGTTGCATTTTTTGCTTTTATTCTCTTATATTCAAACAAGATTTCCATCATCATTGTTTTTGGTGTTGAAAAGTGATTATTCATAGTTATAATTCAAAGAACATTTATAATAAAAATTAATGCAACTGGTGATACAATCAAAACATAAAATACACTTCCAGCAGACTCTGTATCAAAATACGCAATATTTATATCAGTATCAGTGCCATATTTAATAAATCAACAATTACTGTTAAAGTTTGTTATTTGATTATAAACAGATACAAAATTATGTGTAGTGGTTAATTCAGTGAAACGTTTTTTTCATTCTTCACCATCACTTACATAATAAAAAATTCCATTCTCACAAAATACAACATTTTGATTAAATACTTCTGGTGGTAATTTAGTAAAATTAATAATTATTACATAAAGTGCATAACAAAATGGATAAATCAATAAAATTCAAGGAAATAATGAAGAATGTAAACGATTTAATGGATTTTTAATACTACTGCATGGATAATTAGGGTTTCATAGTAAGAAAAAATCATAAATAACAGGACAAACTAAATGAAATGAAATGGTACCAAAAACAGATCACCATGCATATGACACTAATTTATGTGCAACTCATTGTGGCATCATGATTGTCCAATAAGTAAACATTGTTAAATTAATGTAAATTCCAACTGCTAACACTAAATTTCGATTGTTGAATAATCTTGTTCTATATAAAGTCAAAAATAAAAAGTATGTAATAATCACTAAAATATTAGATTGTTCTGTGAAATATGTGAAAAAATTGAATAAAATTTTATATCCAATAGTTCCATATACACTAATGTCATTATTTTGAGGAAGTAAAATATTAGTAATTAAAATTGTACATGTTAATAGACCAAACATAAAGCCAATTCATGCACATCAATAAGTTACAGAATTATAATCATGATTACGTTTTAAAAGTTTACTAAACTTTTTTCGGTCATATTTTGATAATTGTATATTTTTTAAATCAATAATCATATTATTTAAATAATTTGGTATTATATTATAATTTTTACATAGTGCATTAATATTATATGAAAAAAGTTATTAATAAAGTGATGATTGAAGGTGAAATTGTAAATGGTTCATTTAGTAAAAACAATGAGCATGTATATTTTGCAAAAATCAAACAAGAAAGATGAATGATTAACTACAAATGAGTTGATTATTTTTCAATTTATGCATTATCACCATTATCTAAACAATTATCAGAAATTGTTGAAAAAGATCCAAATGCGCATTTAATAATTGATGGTGAACTCCACACGAAAATTTCTAAGAGCAAAGATCTCTATACGCGAATTTTAGTTAATAAAATTATCAAAGTTGATAATGAATCTAAAGAAAAATAGACATTTTATCTTAATAAATTATTAAAATAAGGAGAAAATATGAAATTAAATTTAATAAACAATTTGAATATATTGGTTAGTGAACTTGTAGCAAAATCAATAATTGACATGTATCCAAATTCTAAATTAGGTGAAAAATCTTTAACAGAAAATGGATTTAGATATAGTTTTAAATTAGCTAACAACACAAAACTATCAGCTAATGATTTTAATAAGATTAAAAAAAATATTCAAAAAAATATTGATTATAATTTAAAAATAAAATTTGAAAACATTTCTAAGAAAAAAGCATTAGAACTATTTTCCAACAATAAATATAAAAGATATGAAATTAATAATTCGAAAGGTGCTAATATTTCAATTATTAAAATTGGTGATTGTTTTGTTGATATTTGTGATAACTTAGGATTAACAAAATTTCCAAAAGCTGAATTCATTGAATTAGTAAATATTTCTGGTCAATATTTTAATAACAATTCAAAGAATGAACAACTTGTTGCTATTGAAGGTTGAACAAGAAATAATAAAAAAGATTTTGATGAATATAAAGCATATTTGATTGATAAGAGTGAACGTGATCATCGTAAAATTGGTGCAAATCTTGAACTATTTTGTTTTGATGAAAGAATTGGTCAGGGATTACCTATTTGACTTGAAAATGGAACTAATATCAAATTTCAAATTGAAGATTATTGTCGTAGATTATTATGAATAAATGAATATAAGTTTGTTCAAACACCAGTTTTAGGTACAACACAACTATATAAAATTTCAGGTCATTGAGACCATTATCGTGAAAATATGTTTTCAGAAATTAAAGTTGATAATGAAAAATTTGTTTTAAAACCAATGAGTTGTCCTCACCATATTGTAACCTATCAACAAAAACCACACTCATATCGTGAATTACCATTTAGAATTGCTGAATTTGGTATCCAACATCGTTATGAAGCTAGTGGTGCATTAACAGGATTAGAACGTGTAAGACAAATGCAGCTTGTAGATACTCACACTATTTTAATTGAAAGTCAAATCAATAAAGAAATTAAAAAGATTTATAGCATTATTAATGAAGCACACAAAACTTTAGGTACATCAATTTATTCAGTTGAATTATCCCTACGTGATCCAAAAAATAAAGAAAAGTTCTTTAATGATGACAAAATGTGAAATAGTGCTGAAGATCAATTAAGAAAAGCATTAAAAACATTAAAAGTTCCTTACAAAGAAGTAATTGGTGAAGCAGCTTTTTATGGACCTAAAATTGATATGCAAATTAAAACTATTCTAGGTCATATTATTACAATTTCGACAATTCAACTAGACTTTTTATTACCAAATAGATTTAAGCTTGAATATATTGATAAAAATGGTAAAAAAGCAACTCCTGTATTTATCCATGCAGGAATTATTGGAACGTTTGAACGTTATTTATCTATTTTATTGGAACAAACTAAGGGAATATTGCCTTTATGATTAGCTCCTATTCAAGTTATGCTTATTCCAGTAAATGAAAATTACAATGAAATAACACATGATATAAAATTAAAATTTTTAAAAGAGAATATTCGAGCTAAAATTGATTATACTGATGAACGATTATCGAAGAAAATAAGGGATGCACAAATTAAAAAAATCCCTTATCAAGTAGTTATTGGTCAAAAAGAAGTTGATTCAAATTCAATAACCTACCGCCAATATGGTAAATCAAATGAAATAAATACTTCATTTAAAAAATTTATCAAACTTTTAAAGAAACAAATTGAATTAAAGAAGTAAATGAAACAAAAAAATCCAAGTTATTATTCCAATCAAAAAAGTCAAAAGAAAATCTCTAATAAATGAAGAAAAATTTTTATTTTTAATTTTGATCCAAAAAATGATGAAATCGCACAAACTTTCCTATCGAAAAAGATCAAAGATTTATTAAAAAAAAATAAAGATGAAATTCTTTGTATTTTTGCATCGAAATTTAATCTGAATACCATTTTAAAAACTTTAGACAAAGTTTTAAAACCTAAAAATGGATACATTATTAGTGACAATGGTGCATGTTTATATGATATAGGTAATAAAAAAACAATATTTGAATGTCCACTAAAACAAGAGGCTAAAACAACATTAATTCATGAAGCTCTTTTAAATTCATTTCTAATTCTTTTAAGTTCTAAAACAAAATGCTTTTCATATTCCATAGATATTAATAAATATAAAAAATTTATGAATAGTTTTGATGTTAATAATAAACTAATTGAAAATTATTTAACCTTTTGACACTACATTCATGAAAATGAATTTCATAGTTTTGTATTTTATGAATCAAACAATTTTACTCTCTTAAAAAAATATAAGATATTCAAATCATTAGAAAGCAATTTAAATGTAAATTTCTCATCAATTGAAAATAACATGTTTTGTGTCTCAAATAATGATTCTTCAACATTAAAAACATATCTCAAAGTTTTAGATTTACTTGAGGATACAATTAATATTGAGAAAACATATTACTTTGTTTTAAATTCATTTGATAATAACTTTTGAAACATATTTTCAAAAAATCACTATATGAATATTTCTTATTTAACATCTAATCGTGATTCACTTAAAATAGAAATTGCACCAAAAGACATATTTTTAGCTGACAACATAAGTAAAATTATTAGTGCAAGTATAAATAAGCCAACATTTAATAAAATTCATTCAATTTTAAACATTGAAAAAGAATTTGTTAATTTAGAAAATAAAAATCATTAAGGATAAGTTTAATTTTAATGGATAAAATAATAATTAAAGGTGCAAAAGAAAACAATCTTAAAAATATAGATGTTGAAATTCCTAAAAATAAATTTGTTGTTATTACAGGTGTTAGTGGTAGTGGAAAATCTTCATTAGCATTTGATACTATTTATGCTGAAGGCCAAAGAAGATACTTAGAATCATTATCCACTTATTCACGTCAATTCTTAGGTGGTAATGAAAAACCAAATGTTGATGCTATTGATGGATTATCACCTGCAATTGCTATTAGTCAAAAATCAACATCTCATAATCCACGTTCAACTGTTGGTACAGTGACTGAAATTTATGATTTCTTAAGAATATTATTTGCAAGAGTTGGTGATCCTTATTGTCCAAATGGACATGGAAAAATTGAAACATTAACTATTAAGCAAATAGTTGATAAGATTTTTGAGAATTTTGTTGAAAATGACAAAATTCAAATTATTTCTAAATATGTTAGAAAACAAAAAGGAACTTTTAAAAAAGAATTAGATAAATTAAGAAGTCAAGGTTTTTTACGTTTAAGAATTGATAATAAAATCTATTCATTGGATGAAAAAATTGAATTAAACAAGAATAATTTTCATGATATTGATATTATTATTGATCGAATAATTGGACATGATGATAAAAATACACGCTCAAGAATAAATGATGCTGTTGAAAGCGCATTAAAAAATTCCTTATCACATGAAGTAATTATTTTAGTAAATGATAAAGAATTTGAATATTCAGAAGCACATGCATGTAAAAAATGTGGTTTTTCAATTCCAATGATGGAGCCAAGATTATTTTCATTTAATTCACCTATCGGTGCTTGTTCAAATTGTAAAGGATTAGGAATTACTTTTGAAGGCGATGAACACAAAATGATTCCTCACCCTGAACTATCAATAATTGATGGTGGTATTGAATACTATAAAAATACGGCTGGAACTACAAATATTGAATGACAAATGTTTAAATGTATGTTAAAACATTACAAAATTGATATCAATACACCAATCAATAAATTAACAAGAAAACAGCTTGACTATATACTATATGGTTCAGATGAGCCATTTCATGTAAATGTAACTTCAGCAAATGGTTTAAAACGTGAAAGTTATGAATATTATGAAGGTGTTTTAAATCATGTTAAAAGATTATATTTTGAGACATCAAGTGAAATGGCTAGAACTTTTTATGGAAAGTTTATGTCTGAAAAAGTATGTAAAGTTTGCGGCGGAAAAAGATTGTCGCCACAAGCATTATGTGTAAAGATTAATAATAAAAGTATTATTGATTTAACTAATATGTCAATTGATAATTTATTAAATTTCTTTTTGGAATTAAAATTAAGTGAACAAAAAATGCAAATTGCTAACCTTGCATTAAAAGAAATTATTAATCGATTAACATTTTTGCAAAATGTTGGATTAGGTTATTTAACATTATCAAGAAATGCAAATACACTCTCAGGTGGAGAAGCTCAACGTATTAGATTAGCAACACAAATTGGCAGTAACTTATCTGGTATACTTTATGTTTTAGATGAGCCTTCAATTGGTTTACATCAAAAAGATAATGATATGTTAATAAAAACATTAAAAAAGATGCGAGATCTTGGTAATACAATTATTATTGTTGAGCATGATGAGGAAACTATATTACAAGCTGATTATATAATCGATATTGGTCCAGGAGCTGGAATTAATGGTGGATTAGTTGTTGCAGCTGGAACACCTAAGGAAATAATGCAATCTAAAAATTCAATCACTGGAAAATATCTTTCTGGTAAAATATCTATTCCAATTCCAAAAATAAGAAGAAGTGGTAATGGACAAAAAATAATAATTAAAGGTGCGCAAGAAAACAATTTAAAAAATATTAATGTAAATTTTCCATTAGGAAAATTTATTTGTGTAACAGGTGTTAGTGGTAGTGGAAAATCAACATTAGTGTTAGATACATTAGCTAATAATATTAAGAAATATCTTTTTAATCCATTTATTAAAGCAGGAAAAATAAAAAATATTTCTGGTATTCAAGATATAGATAAATTAATTATTGTTACTCAAGAACCAATTGGAAGAACACCACGAAGTAATCCAGCAACCTACATTGGGGTATTTGATGATATTCGTGAGTTATTTGCTATGGTTCCTGAAGCTAAAGCAAGAGGATATAAAAAAGGAAGATTCTCATTTAACATTCCAGGTGGAAGATGTGAGAAATGTCATGGTGATGGTGTTATTAAAATTACTATGCAATTTTTACCAGATGTATATGTTAAATGCGATGAATGTAATGGTAAAAAATATAATGACGAAACTTTAAGTATTCTTTATAAAGGTAAATCTATACACGATGTTTTAGAAATGAGTGTAAGTGAAGCATTGGAATTCTTTAAAAATGTTCCTAACATTCACCATAAGATTAGTTTATTAAATGATGTTGGTTTAGGATATTTAAAATTAGGAACAAATTCAAATGATTTGTCAGGTGGAGAAGCTCAACGTATCAAATTAGCAAAATTCTTACAAAAAAATAGTACAGGTAAAACAATTTTAATTCTTGATGAACCTACAACTGGTTTACATACAGATGATATTAGGAAATTAATTAATGTCCTAAATAGAATTGTTGATTTAGGTGTAACGTTAATTGTTATTGAACATAATTTAGATTTAATTAAATGTGCAGACTATATCATTGATCTTGGAAGAGATGGTGGTGAAGCTGGCGGAGAAGTTATTGCCACTGGAACTCCTGAACAACTATTAAATTATTGTGATATTTCATACACTGCTAAATACTTAAAGAAAGTATTAAAGAAATAATGTCACAAATATTACTTTTTATATAATAGTTAAATGTTATGACAAGCAAGAAGGTTAGAAAATTGATAATTCCAGCTGGTGGTATGGGTACAAGATTTTTACCTGCAACTAAGTCATTAGCTAAAGAAATGCTTCCAATTCTAAATGTTCCAACAATTCATTATTTGGTAAAGGAAGCCATTGATTCAGGTATTGAACAAATAATTATTATTGTTTCTTCGCAAAAAAATTCAATAATTGATTACTTTGATCGTTCATTTGAATTAGAAACCATTTTAAAAGAAAAAAATAAAACTGAATTATACAAGTTAGTAATTCGTATTTCAAACATGACAAATATTATATTTGTCCGTCAAAAAAGTCCTAATGGATTAGGTGATGCAATTAAATATGCAAAACAAATAGTTGATAATGAACCATTTGCAGTTATTCTTGGGGACGATCTCGTTTTTACAAGTAAAAAACAAATTCCTGCAATCAAACAATGTATTAATGCTTACAACAAACATAAATGTTCAATTTTGGGTGTACAAAAAGTTGCAAAAGATAAAACAAAACTATATGGTATTATCAAACCAAGTAATAAAAAAATAACAACTAAAATATTTAAGATTAAAGATATGGTTGAAAAACCAGATATTAATAAAGCACCAAGCAATTATGCAGCATTGGGAAGGTATGTATTGACTCCTGATGTTTTTGATGCATTAAATAAATGTAAACCTGATAAATCTGGTGAAATTCAATTAACTGATGCATTAAAAGTAATTGCTAAAACTTCAGGTTTATATGCATGTAATTTTGATGGTAAGAGATATGACATTGGTTCTGCTAATGGCTATTTGCAAGCAACACTTCATAAAGTTCTTGAAGATAAAGATTTAACAAACACACTAAAAGATTTTTTAAAGAAGAAATAATATGAAAATAGCTCTAGATGTAATGGGTTTTGAAAATGAAATTATTGAAGCAATTAATGCTGCAAGAAAATTTATAAAAAAATATAAAGATACTGAAATAATTCTTGTTGGGAATGAAAATAAAATTAAACCATTAATTAAAAATAATGAATTTGAAATTCATCATGCAAATGATGTTATTAAAATGAGTTCATCTCCTATTCAAGCATTGCGAATGACTGAATCAAGTATGTATAAATCTGTACAATTAGTTGCAAATAATGTTGCCGATGGTGTTTTATCTGCTGGATCAACCGCAAGTTTTGTAACTATTGTTTATTATCTATTAAAACCTATTAACAATCTTTTAAAACCAGGATTTATGCCTTTTTTACCTACAACAAAAAAAGGTAAGTATTTTGTTATTGTTGATGTTGGTGCTAACAAAAGTTGCAATGGGAATGATTTATATAATTTTGCCAAAATGGCAAATATCTACTTTCAAAATGTTGAAAATATTTTAAATCCATCAATCGGTATAATTAACATAGGTACAGAAGCTAACAAAGGTTTTGATTATCATCATGAAGCAAACCAAATGTTATCAAATGATAAAAAATTAAACTATGTAGGGTTTGTTGAACCTCGTAACTTGCTTCAAGGAATTGTTGATATTGCAATTTCTGATGGATATACTGGTAATTTAGTCCTTAAATCATTAGAAGGTGGTTTGAAAGCTTTGTCAATGAGTTTAAAAACAAATTTTAAAAAACCATGAAACTGATTGTCAGCAATATCATCAATTTTTGTTCTTAAAGATGTATCTAAAACATTTGACTATAAAAATAAAGCTGGGGCTATTATGTTAGGTTTAAACAAACCTGCTGTTAAAACTCATGGATCTGCTGATAAAGAACAATTTTATTCTTCATTGGTT
The DNA here is from genome assembly GCA_902782585.1 of uncultured Ureaplasma sp. Taxonomy (GTDB): domain Bacteria; phylum Bacillota_I; class Bacilli_A; order Mycoplasmatales; family Mycoplasmoidaceae; genus Malacoplasma_A. The sequence goes on from CACZNK010000068.1 coordinate 13,429, forward strand.
TTATTACATGATGTTATAGCCGAAAAAGTAACTGAAAAAATTCGCGATGAGTTTATTAATGGAAAATAATAAAGCATTAATTGAATTATTTAAAAATTTAAAAATAATTCCCAAAAGTTATTTTTTATACATTGAAGCTATTACTCATGCTTCCTACCATAATGATAATCATTTAACATATGACTATGAACGATTAGAATTTCTAGGAGATCATGTTATCTCACTAGTTATTTGTGAATACTTGTACAATATAAAACCTAAATTAAAAGTTGGTCAAATGTCTAAAGATAAAGTTTTGATTGTTCAAGCTAAATCTGAAGTTATGGCTGCAAAAAAAATACATCTTAATAGATATATTAAAATAGGTAAATCTGTTTTAAACTCAAGTAACAATTTTAATGAGAAAATTCTTGAAGATGTATATGAGTCATTAATGGGTGCTATTTATTTAGATTTAGGTTACAATGTAGTTAAAAGAGTAATAACTAATACTTTGATTAAATGTTATAAAACACATAAATTATCAAGTTTTTATGACTATAAAACAAAATTTCAAGAAATAATGATGAAATATAATAAACATGCAATTCAATATCGTATTGTTAATAATAAACCTAATAATTACCAAGTTGAATTATGATGCAACAATATCAAATATGGTAAAGGTTCTGGTTCTAAAATAAAAGACGCTGAACAAAATGCAGCTAAAATTGCATGTAAAAAATTTATAGGAATAAAAAAATATTTAGATTAGATTTATATAATAAATCTAACATTTAATTTCTTTATGATCTTTTTGAAAAAAATAACAATTGCAGGATTTAAATCATTTGCAACAAAAACTATTGTAGATTTTAAAAATAATATGTCTGGTGTTGTTGGTCCTAATGGTAGTGGTAAATCAAATATTATTGATGCTATAAAATGAGTACTAGGTGAAAAATCAAACAAAGTTTTAAGATCAAAATTAAGTGAAGATATAATTTTCCATGGTTCCAATGAACATAAACCAGCTAATTTTGCTGAAATAACACTAGAGTTTGATAATTCAAATGGTGCATTACACACTAATGAAAAAAATATATCAATTACTAGAAAACTTATAAAGGGTGAGGGCAGTAATGAATATTTTATTAATGATGAACCATGCCGATTAAAGGATATACAAGATATCTTTTTAGATACGGGTTTATCAAAAGGTTCATTGGGAATTATTTCACAAGGTACTGTTCAATGATTTGTTGATGCAAAACCTGAAGAAAGGCGAACTATTTTTGAAGATGCTGCTGGAATTGGTATTTATACCAAAAAACGTGATGATGCAACCAAAGAACTCAAAAAAACTCAAGAAAATTTAAATCGGATTATTGATATAAATACTGAACTTGAAAGTACTTTAAAGAAAATAAAGAAACAAGCTGAAAAAGTAAAAATTTATGAAGAAAAAACTAAAACATTAAAAGAATTAGATTTAACCATAATGGTTAAGGATTTAAAATATTACAATGAAAAATTAAAAGATATCAAAGTTGATGTTGAAAATGCCAAAGAAAAATTACAACATTTTGAACCAAGTTTAAAAGAATTAGATCAATCGATTAAATTTGAAAGAGAAAAACAAGAAACAGCTGATCAAAATATTGAAAGATTATCTAATGAGCTAAATAAATTAATTGAACAAATTAATAAACTTGAAATTCGTAAATCATCTTTACACTCACAATTACAAATTGATTTAGAGAGTGAAAATTTAAATAAAAAAATTGATGCATATAAAAATCTTATTGCTTCAACTAAATTTACTATTAAAGATGCAAATTCGAATATTGAAAAATTGAAAGATAGTATTACTGCTTATGATGATATCATTAATAATTTAACTAACAAAAGAAATAAATTAAATGATGAAACAAATGACAAATCAAATAAATTAGTTGAAACAAGAACTAAAATTAAACAACTTGTTGATTTGTTAAATTCAAATTCAAACATTGAAAATGGTGCAAAAGTTATTATTGAAAATAAACTTGCTTTGACTGGAATTTGTGGTTTAGTAAAAGATTTTATTGAAGTTGATAAAGAATACAAGACTGCAATTGCTACTGCTTTAGGCAAAAATTATCAAAATATAATTGTTGAAAAAAGTGTTGATGCTGAAAAAGCTGTTGATTTTTTAAAAGCAAATCGTGCTGGTAAAGCAACATTCTTACCAATGGAAGTAATTCGTCCTAAAGGTTTAAGACCAGAACATCTTGAAATTTTAAAAGATCGTGAAGGTTATTGTGGGATTGCATGCGACTTAATTAACTATGATGAAAAATATGACAATGCAATTAGATTTTTATTAGGTAATATCATTATTGCCAATAGTTTAAATACAGCATCAAATTTGTCAAGATTAACATATCAACTATATAGAGTAATTACTCTCGATGGTCAACAAATATCTCCAGGTGGAAGTATTACAGGTGGATATATAAATACAAGCAATACACTCAATGAATTAGATTCAAAGAAAACACTTGACGAGTTAAATAAATTATATCCAACAATAAATGATGAATATTTGAAACTAAGAAATGAACTTAAAAAAACTATAGCTGACTTGAATGAAATTGCTTCAAAACAAAGTGAAAAGAAAATTTTACTTTCAAGATATGAAGAAACTTTAAGAACAAATGAGAATCTCTTATTAAAGTATGAAAGTGATTATAAACAATTAATTAAAACTACTGGTTTAAAAGAAAAAGAAGATAAAATTAATGAAAATACAATTGATGCTGAACTGGCTAAATTAATTAGTAAGAAAAATAAAGTTTATGAAGATTTAAACGTAAATAGAAACTCAAAAGCTATTTATAAATCACAAGTTTTAGATACAGAAGCAAAATTAACTCAAATAAGATTTGAAGTTGATAAAGCAAGAGATGTAGTTGCAAAGAATCAAGCAGAGCAAGTAAAATGTGAATCTATTATTGAAACTTCTAAAAATAAAATTAATCAAACATACCATATGACTATTGAATTTGCAATGCAAAACTATGTTAATGAATTACCAATAAGCGATCAACAGGCGAGAGATGCAGTTATTCAATTGCAAAATGAAATTGCTCGTTTAGGTCCAATTAACATGGAAGCTTTAAATGATCTTGAATCAATTCAATCGCGTTATGATGAAATGTCTAAACAACAAAAAGAAATTGAACTTTCAAAACAAAATATTGAAGATGCAATCAATATGTTAGATGCACAAGTTAAAAAAGATTTTGATGACACAATTAGAAAAGTTAATGAAACTTTACCTGAAGTATTTAAATACTTATTAGGCGGTGGTACATGTAATATTGAATATACTAATCCTGAAAATATTTTAACATCTGGTATTGATGTAATTGTTGCTCCATATGGTAAAAAAGTTACAAGATTATCATTATTATCTGGTGGTGAAAAATCATTAGTTGCTTTATCAATATTGTTTTCAATATTAAAAATTAAAAACTTCCCATTAGTAATTCTTGATGAAGCTGAATCTGCTCTTGACCCTGCTAACGTTGAAAGATTTGCTAATATGATTTCAAAAGTAAGTGAGTTAACTCAATTTATTATTGTTACACACCGACCAGGAACAATGGAAAAATGTGATATTCTATTTGGTGCAACTATGCAACAAAAAGGTGTTACAAGTATTTTCCAAGTTGAATTATCACAAGCTAAAAGTGAATTTGGTTCTGATAAAGTTGGAGAAAACTAATTATGGGTTTTTGGTCAAAACTTAAAGATTTTTTTAAAAAAAAAGATATAACTAAAAAAATTAAAGAGAAGAATGATGAAAATTCAGCTATCACTCAACAAAAATTTGATGTTGGATTAAAAAAATCAAGTGATTCACTTTCTAACTCAATTAATAATATTGCAAAAAAATATCAAAAAGTTGATGAAACAATGTTAGAAGAGATTGAGGAAACACTATTGTTATTTGATATTGGGCCAAAATCAACACAAAAAATAATGGATGCTATTATTGATGAAATTAAATTCCAACGTGTTGAGAACATTAACTTGATAAAAGAAATTATAGTTGATAAATTATTTGTTTACTATATTCAAAATACTAATGTTGACTTTTCAATCAATATAAAAAAGGGAACAACAAATGTTATTCTTGTAACTGGTGCAAATGGTGTTGGTAAAACAACATCAATTGCTAAACTTGCTCACTACTATAAACAAAAAGGATATAAAGTTTCATTGGTAGCTGCTGATACATTTAGAGCAGGAGCAATTCAACAACTAAAAATTTGAGCCGGTAAAATAGGTGTTAATATTCATCTTCCTAATAAGGAAAATCAAGATCCTGCAAGTGTTATATATACGGGTATTAGTAATGCTAAAGCAAATAATGATGATATTGTTATTTGTGATACATCTGGAAGATTACAAAACAAAATTAATTTAATGAATGAATTAAAGAAAATTAATAATGTAATCAAAAAATTTGATGAGAATCAACCATGTGAATCACTATTAGTAATTGATGCAACAACTGGTCAGAATGGTATTAACCAATCTAAAGCTTTTAATGAAGTTACTAAAATTACAGGAATTATATTGACTAAAATTGATAGTACATCAAAAGGTGGAATAGTCTTATCTATTAAGGATGCTTTTAATTTACCGGTTAAATTTATTGGTCTTGGCGAATCATTAAATGATTTAAAAGAATTTGATCTTGAAATGTTTATTAAGGGTTTAACTTCTTCAATAAATCTATAAATCTAATATTCTAAATCACTTTATTTTTTTCTCTTCATAGAAGGTTCAACTACTTTTTTGTAATATTCATCTTCTGTCATATTAAGTTTTTTTGCTTTAGATACATTAATCATTTTTTTAATCAAAATCATTGCTGAGCAACTTCCTAATCCAATATTCGAAATTATTGTTCCAATACCTGAAGCTAATGGTTTGATGAGCTCTTTGATATCAGTAATCTCTTTATTATGGGAATAATAATTCTGTATATTACCAATAATTAAAAAAATTCCAATTACAATTCAAAGAAAACATCCAAATGTTGTTAATGAAAACATTAAAATAGAAATTGAACGTGTATCATTGTATTTAAAAACTTTAATTACACCAGGTAAATAACAACCTATAGCAATTAATGCACCAAACATACTTAATCAAAAAGCAACTGTTAAAAAATCAATATTTCCCATAAATTTTCTTTTAATTTATTTTGTTTTATTATAGTAAAATGCATTTGTTGTATAATTTATATATTATGTCAATATTCAAAAACAAACAACAACAAAAAGTTTACCTTGAAACAAATTCGAAGATAAATAAACAACAAAAATCAATTCTTTATAAATCTTTTTTAAAATGTGGTATTGGATTTGGAATTGTTGGTATTTTATCTTTTGTTTTTGGTCAAATTTGGGTAAATACAATTAGATTAAATATAGAACATGTAGATTTTGAAAACAAATTTATATTAGTTATATTTATTGTTGGAATATCATTAATCCTTATCTCTTCAATACTTTCAATAATATGATCATTTAAACCTTTTGGTCATTCAACTGTTTTTACATTGACAGTATGAATTAGTTATATATTATGTCAAGCATTAGGATTTTCACTAATTATCTATTTATATGATGCACAACTTGTGCTTGTTGCATTTGGGATTGGTGCTATTGCTTGCTTTTTATTTTCATTAATAGGTTATTTTATATCATCAAAGGCAGCAATTACATTGCGAAAAATTTATTTTGCTATATTATTTGTTGCTATTGGTTTACTAATTATGTTCATTGTAGGAACTATTGTTTTAATTTTAAATCCTACTCTTATATTTATGAGTGTTATGGTGTGAGTATATTTTGCAATATATACTATATTTCTATTATTACTAATATTCTCAATAATTCAATTAGTCAACTACATTAAATGTTCAAGCGAATTTGCTCAAGTATCTGATGAAATTGATGCTAAAATGACAAGTAAAATGTCATGATTTTTTGGATTCCTATTGCTTTGTCTTTTTATTCAAGTTGTTTGAAGAATTGTTTATATCTTAATGCTCCGTGCACGTATTAGAAGATAAATATGTCAAACATATTTGGTCCCAATGCATTAATAGAACAAATTAAAAAAAATAAAGAACAAATAATTATTGTTCATGTATATAAAAATAACAAAAAATTAATTAATTTCCTTAAATCCAAGAATATTAAATTGAAAATTCATCATGACAAAATTTGATTTAATAAATTTAACAAAACTTTAAATCATCAATTTATTATTACTGAAATTAATTCTTCAAATAGAAAGCAAAATCTTGAAAACTTTTTAAAATCTAATAAAAATAATAAATCAATTATATTGATGGTTGATTCTATCCAAGACCCACATAATTTTGGTGCAATACTAAGAACATGTGATGCATTAGGTGTAGATGCAATCATTTATAAAAATAATAATCAAACAAAAATTAGTGACTTTGTTATTAAAACAAGTATGGGTGCTATTAATAATCTAAATTTATTCAATGTGGTTAATTTTTCAAGAACTATAGAACTATTAAAGAAACATAGATACTGAATATATGCATCAACATTGAACCACAAATCTATTGATAATAGTAAAATAGTATACAATGATAAGACTGTAATCATTGTTGGTAACGAACATTCTGGCATTAGTAAATTGACTGAAAAACAAAGTGATCAATTAATATCTATTAATATGCATGGCAATGTTCAATCGCTAAATGTATCAGTTGCAACAGGAATTCTAATATATGAAGCAAGAAAAAAAATCTTTAAAAATTAACAAAAATTTACCATTAGTTATTGGCACTTTTGATGTTTTACATAAAGGACATAAAAAACTATTTGACCAAGTTAAACCAAATAAGTTTAATGTAATTTTAATTATTAATTCTCCTAATAAAAAGGAATGATTTAGTTCATTATTAATTAGATATGGTAATATAAATACTTTCCATCCTAAAAAAATCTATTTTTTTGATGCAAAACAAAACAATATATCTGCAATTGATTTTATCAAACACTATTTGAAAATACTTTGTCCATCTAAAATTATTGTTGGTAGTGACTTTAAATTTGGTAAAAATCAATCTGGTAATATTAAACTATTAAAAAAGTATTTTAAAGTTCAAGCAATCAAATATGATCATAAATATCAAACAAGTAAAATTAAAAAACTTTACAAAGAAGGTAAAGTTTTTGAAGCCAATAAGTTACTATACTCACCAATAATTATTTATGATGATGTTAAAAGTTGCAAACATAAAGGAACAAAATTAGGTTTTCCAACATTAAATACAATTCCTAATAAAAATCACTTTATTTTTAAAGAAGGTACATATGCTAGTTTATGTAGACTTGCAAACCATAAAATATACTATGGTGCTACATGTATCTATAAATCTAGTGGTAGACAAATAATTGAAACACATATCCTAAAAGATTTCCCAAAATTATATAAAAAATACAATAAAAAAATATTTCTTAGTTTTATAGCATATATAATGCCATTTAAAAAAATATCTAACGAGGAAAATCTCATTAAATATATTAAAACATCAGTTAATGCTGTTAAAGAATTCTTTAGAATTAAGCCTTAGATTTTAAAATAATTTGATATATTTCATCTATATCACTAACATGGATGTTTACACATTTAGTCCCTTTTCAGCCTTCATTTTTACCATATTTAGGAATAACATGCATATGAACATGCATTACAACTTGACTAGCAATTTCACCTTCATTGAATAAGTAATTAAAACCTCATGGTTTTAGTTTTGAATTGACTATTTTATTAGCAACTAAATGTCCTAAAGCAACTATTGATTGTAATACATCAACAGGTGTTTCACTAAAACATTTATAATGTTGTTTACTAATAACAATAACATGACCATCAGAAAGTGGGTTTGCATCCATAAAAGCCATTGCTTTATCATTCTCAGCAACAACTTTTGCAGGTATTTTACCATTTACAATCCCACAAAAAACACAATCCATACTCCAATATTATATATATTAAATATAATATATAAAAAAGGAGAAATTAATAATGGCTAAACAACATTTTAAATTGCAAACAACTGGTGATGACATCAGAAAAATGAATAATGAGCAATGACAAGAATATAGAAATAAGTCATGACTACGCAAACGTGAGTACTACAATCAAGATATTCCTAGTTATTACTTGCCAAATAAAGATACATATGCAAATTATTTAGATAATTTACAAAAACGTATTGATCAAAAATCTAAATCTAAATAATTTATTCTTTAATTTTGAAAAATATTTCTTGATAAGTTCTAACATATTATCAACACTTTTATATATTTTCCATTTTAATGATTATATTCAGAATAAGTTTTATTAATGTTAAGGCTACTTTTATAAAACCTTAACAATTTTTTATTGTATTTAATTAATTCTTGCTTGATTTTAGAAATATCATATTTTTGAGTAATGCTGCAAAAATGTTGGTTTTTTGACAACATAGTTCTATTTTTCATTCTTAAAACTTCTTATGGAAGTTCTTTTTAGCATTAAATCTATCATTCAATTTAATTATCTATTGAAGCACAATTTAATAAAATAGCCCAACTTGTCCTCACCTAATGTATTTGTTATCATATCAATTATCTTAAAAATTTTATACTTATTTGTTGCACCATAAGGAATACTAATTTCTTCTAAACCTTTATATTTATGTAGCTTTTTTTCAAGTTTATTTATCATATTGATAAATTCATATCGTGCAATAATACTAGCAGCTGCAATAGCTATGTATTTAGACTCTGATTTTGTTTCAAATACATCAATACTATTCCTATTAGAATAATTAATGTTTAATTTATTTAGATATTTCAAATAATTGTCTTTTGTACAGTACTGGTCCATGTAAACAGGTGTATTCATCCCAATTTTTGCTTTAAGTTGTGTAATACAATCATTATGACCAAAAGTCTTAATAACATGTGTATTATGATATTTATCATATAGACTATTAAATTTGTTTGGAGGAATAACACAAATCATATTTTGACATATTTTTTTAATTTTAGGTCCTAAAATTAAAATCTTATCATCACTAATTTTTTTTGAATCATCTACATGCAAATCTTTAAGTCTTTCAGTTGTGTTAGGATCAACATAAACTGCACAACAAATTATACCACCGAAATAATCACCAACCCCAACTTCATCACAACCAATATATGTTGATTCCTTATATATAACTGTCGGTTGTTTTTTGTCATAATATTTAACATATGGAAGATTTAATTTAATACAAACATTGACAATATTATTGCCTTGTACAACAATCCTTTTAGTTTTATAAAGTGAAACATTTATTTTATTAATAGTAAATCGATCTAAAATTTCATTTGACTCGATTAGATTACTTTTTGATTTTTTTAAAATTCCAAGAATGCGGTTGTATTCACTATCAGTTAATTTATTTGAATATAATGATTTGTTATATTTTTGTGCCATCTTTATATAAAAATTATAATTATATAGTGGAATGAATTACAATTTTGATAAAAAAATATTTGAAATTTTAAATAAAAAATTTAAATCTAGGATTCATAGTGGTTATGACCCTGAAGATGTAGATATTTTTTTTGATGAAGTGATTGAATACATTAAAAATGTTGATGAATATCGTAAAACTTTTGATGATTCTATTAACAACTACAAACATAAGATTGATCAATTAACTTTGCAAAATGATGAAAAAGATAAAATGATTAATACATTGCAAACAAAATTAAATGAAATGAATAAAGAAGGTTATTCAAATAAATATGTGATAAATAGATTAAATAAACTAGAAACCCAAATTCAAAAAAATAATCAAAATAAAAGTAATGAAAAATAGGTTATTTTCTATTCAAAATTATGGGGCAAGCACATAAAAATAAAATTGTTTTAGGTATGAGTGGTGGAGTTGATTCCTCAGTTTGTGCATACCTCTTGAAACAAAAAAACTATGATGTGATAGGATTATTTATGCAAAACTGAGATCCATATGTTAATTTTGATTTTCTCGGTCATACAATTGGAAATAAGAAGACTTGTGATGCTCAAAAGGATTTTAATGATGCTAAACTTGTAGCTAATAAATTAAATTTGCCAATTTATCGAACTGAATTTATTAAGAAATATTGAGATAAAGTATTTAAATATGTAATTGATGAATATAAATCTGGAAATACTCCAAATCCAGACATTTTATGTAATAAATATATCAAATTTAATGAATTTATTAACTATGCTAATGATAAATTAAAATGTGATAAAATTGCAATGGGTCATTATGCCAATATTAAGTACAAAAATGGTGAATATTTTTTAACAAAAGCCAAGGATAAAGACAAAGATCAAACATATTTTTTATGTTGACTAAATCAACAACAACTATCAAAAGTTATATTTCCGGTTGGTAATTTAAAAAAATCAAAAGTTAGGAAAATCGCCAAAGAACAAAATTTGGTTAACTGGAATAAAAAAGATTCAACTGGAATTTGCTTTATTGGTGAAAGGAAATTTCATGATTTTCTTTTAAATTACATTAAACAAAAACCAGGTGATATTATTGATATTGAAACTAATGAAGTATTAGGACAACATGATGGAATCATGTTTTTCACTATTGGTCAAAATAAAAATTTAGGATTAAATGGTCTTAAATACCGATATTTTATTTGCAAAAAAGATATTGATAAAAACATTTTATATGTTGTTAATGAAAAAAACCGTAAAAAATATTTGATTTCAAATTATTGTGAGCTTAAATCATTTAATTGGATTAATGATTATCATCAATGACTTAATAAAAAAATTAAAGTCCGTTTTAGACATCGAATGAAATTAATTAGAACTAAATTCAAAATAGAAGGAGATAAAGTAATTTTAAGTTACAAAAAATCACTGGGTGTAACCAAAGGACAATTTGCTGTTTTATATTGTGGCAAATTCACTATTGGTGGTGGCATAATCAACTTGGTTGATTATAAATAATAACATTTTTTTTATTTTTTTTCATTTTATATATATGAAAGGAGGAAAAATGAGAAAATTATCCATTCAAGAGAAAAAATTAACAATTGCTGGTAGTGCAACTATGACTGCATGAGTAGCAATTATGGGAGTTGGATTAATTATGTCATGCATTTCAAGTGTAGCATCATCAGTAATGCAAGCTATTAGTTCAACATCGCAATCAAAATCTAGCTATAATTATTCATCTAAAAAGAGTTCAATGATTAGAATGTCAGCATTTCCATCAAGAAGTGCAATAAATTTTTACGTTTAGGATATTATCTTGTTAGTTAACTAAGTATAATATAATTATACAGCATATGAAATCTAAAACAAAATCATCTAAAAAACATTTAAAAAAAATCATAAAAAAACCAAATGAAAAAGTTGGCAAAAAAGCTAAAAAAGTATTAAAAGTAAAAACTCATAATAAAATTAAAAAAAATAAGAAAAATAAGCAACATGTTTTTATTAAAAAAACTAGTATTAAAGATAAACAATATACACCTTTTAAATCTAAACAATTGATTAATAAAAAACCAAAATCAAACCAAATTTTAGTAGAACAAAAGATTCAAAAACGTGGTAGAAAACCAACAGTTAGAAAATTAATTCTTAATAGAACCACAGCTTCTGGCAAATATGGTGGTTATGTTAAATCAACAATTCTTGAAGATAATGTAAAGTTACGTAAAATTACAAATTTTGAAATTAATGAATTAATTGAAAAATTTGCTAGAAAAGCCAAAACACGTAAACATAATAAGAACACTATCGAATGAGAAAAAATTGCTAAAAGTCTAAATAATTGTAAATTACCTAAAAACATTTATTCATGTTTTGAAAAAGGTTTAGCTAAACATGATGTAAAAATTATAGTTAATGAAAATGATCAAGAGTTTGGTATTGATTCGTTAGACAATGGTATTAATGATGTTACTGGTATTTTAAAAATTTCCACTAAAGAGAAAATTGATGACGGAATTAAAGCATTTTTATCTGTTTTAGGTTCATCACGAATGTTAACAAGTGAAGACGAAACAAAAATTGCAAAATTATTAGATGACCCAGATCCTGAGATGAGACAATATGCTCAAAACCAGTTTGTTACATCAAATTTACGTTTAGTAACTTCAATTGCTAAAAAATATTTGAATTGTGGAATTGAATTAGAAGATTTAATTGAAGAAGGAATTGTCGGTCTAATGAAAGCCATTTCTAAATATGACTATAGATTAGGCAATAAATTTTCAACATATGCTACATGGTGAATTAGACAATCTATTACAAGAGCTATTGCTGACCAAACACGTGTTATTCGTGTACCAGTTCATTTAATGGACACAATTAATAAACTTTTTAAAACCGAACGTGATTTGACACAAAAATTAGGTAAAGCTCCTACTATTGATGAATTAACTCAAGGTATGGGTGGTGAAAAAGAAGGTTTTTCTGCAAAAAAAATTAGTGACATTCGCAAAATTGCTATTGATTCAGTTTCAATTGATCGTCCTATTGAACATGACAATGATTCACAATTTACTGATTTCTTGAAAGAAAAGAATACTCCATCACCAGATACATATGCATATCGTGAATTAGTTTCTGAACATATTGATGATTTATTAAAAACAGCATTAACAGATGAGGAGCAAGAAATTATCCGTATGCGTTTTGGATTAAAGCCATATCTAGCTCCAATGAACTTATATGAAATAAGTGAAAAATTAAA
>CACZNK010000069.1 GCA_902782585.1 uncultured Ureaplasma sp.
ACACTATAAATCCATCACCCTTTTAGCAACATATTCCTGAGCTGCCAATGTACACATATCCTTGAAGTTTTCAAACTTAGTGTTTGCCTTAATAAAAGCATTTAGTTCTTCATTTAAATACAACTTTTCAGCAGTTGTTTCGGTTAACTCCAATCCAGATTTATCAATCATGTCATCATAACTTCTAAATGTGGTGTTTGTTCGTATAAAATCAGTAGTCAATATATCACTTAACTTGTAAGTGTTTGTTCCGGATACTTCTTCAATATTCTTTTGTAATTTATCTAAAAATTGCATAATATCACCTTTGATATAGCAATGGTTTCACCATAAAGTGATTTATCATATCTAAAATGATTTTTAAAATCATAACATACAGTTATCTATTAAATACATGTAATGGGTCAGGTTGTTGGTCATTATACATTAACTACATTACAAATAACTAATGTGTATGTTTTTATATATAAACTATTTTATTTTAATAATTAACATTGGCAATTTTTCATTATAAATAATTTAATTAGATTCTTTTAATGTATTTCTTGCTTTATCAATATCGACAACCACCCAAGGCAGATTATTATTTCTAACTCTCTTTTCTAAATCTTTAATTGATGGGCTTTTAAGTGTTTTTCTTTTATTATTTACTTTATATGTATATTGATATCGGACTAAATTATTTTTAACAATCTTTGACACTCTAAAATAACCAGTGGAGGTTCTAAGTTTACTAGCTTTAATTTGATTATCAAGAGAATTATTATTCTTATGAGTTTTACTTATTTTTTGAACTCGTAATTTATTAATTTCATCTTTTGTAAATAATTTTCTTATTCTTCTGTCTACAGTTCTCCTACTACAACCCAATAATTCACTAATTTCACTTGTTGTTAAACCAGAGGTATACAAATCATAAATTTTCATTAAATCAAAATCATATTTTGCTACTCTCTCATAATTTAAATATTCTCCAGAATCTTTTAGTTCAATTAATTTATTTAAATTTACAGAAGATATTGCATTATTTTTACCAAAACATAATCTCCATCTTGTTTTACCAGTATTATAATCAATTCCACCACGAACTATTCTAGGATACCCTTTGTAATTCCAATGATTAACACCAACATATTTCAACTTTTCTTTTTCATTTTTGATAAAATCCTCGTCTGTCCCTTCATAAAATTTAATCCATAACCCATTATCAATATACTTTTGTAATATTTCTTTGTTATAAGACCCCAACATTCTTTTTCCATAGTATACTAAATAATAATAATTTTTTCCAGATTGTTCACCAGCATGTTGAATTGTTGGGTAATCTTTAAAACTAGGATGATTTTTACCAATCCAATTAGCCTCACCACCAGGAGTTAAATTATAATGATAATTATTTTCAAAAGTATTTAATTTACTTATATAATAAATCTCCAATTCAATAGCTTCTTGTTTTCTTAACTTGATATCATCTATATGAGATAAATCTTCTAATATGTCTAATACAAAATCTTTTTCCCCATGTTTAACCATGTCATACTCAAGTTTCGAATGATTAATTGATGTTCCATTTTTATGGTCTTTCCATCTTTGATAAATAGAAATTGTACTTAAACCAACATACATTTGACCAGTACTCAATCTTGTAATAAGATAAATACCGGGGATATCTTTAAATTCTGAATATCTCATACTAAATATTTTCTAGAAAATAATATTTAAAATGTATACTGAAAGTATTTTTCTAAAAGTTAATAACATTACTATCTATAAACTGATTATCTTAACTTTTTAAGAACACGCTGTTCAAAAAATATATCAAAACTCATGACAATTAGTTATATTACTGAAATTGTGTTTTATTGAAAAAATTATAAAACATTAGAATTATTAGTCAGGTTAATCCTATTTTCAAACCTATTATTTTACAAGGATTTCATATTTTATATTTTTCATCATAATAATCCCTTGTAAAATTATGGGCCTATATGATTTTTTTATCACATAATTTTTTGAATAATAATTTTGATAGCATTCAACAAATGCCAAATGCTATCACCATTACTTTTTTTATATCAATGCCATTACCCTTCACTAATCATGTTTATGATTCCTAAAAGTTCTTTTTTCAAACCTCTCATCTCCTCCATTTCATTTCTCATGCTGCCTACTTCTAATCTTAATGATTCATTTTCCTTTTCCATTTGAATGAACTGAGGTGATTTGATGGATAGCTTTTCAACATCAGTATTG
>CACZNK010000070.1 GCA_902782585.1 uncultured Ureaplasma sp.
CCAATCCCCATATAATTTATTAATAAAAAATAGTAATTATGAATTTTTTAATTTATTTAAATAATATTTTTAATTATTTAACCAAATAAATTAAAAATTAATTTATTAAAAAAATGAATACTATAGATAATATGAAAGACGATATTAAATATTACGTTCCTTTTTGCAGAGAAAATGGTTGTAATGGACATTTAAAAACTACAATTAATGAGTATTCGTTTTGTGTGCAATGTACGTGTGAAAAAAATGAAAACCATAAATCTAAATTATATTTCGAAACATTTAATAAATTTTATTTACAAGAGAAGACATTCAAAAAATGTTTCGGATGCTATAAAAGTTTAGAGAAAAATTACATTTATAATTGTACTGAATGTGATGCATTTTATTGTTTTAATTGTTTTAAATCTGATAGACATATACAAGAAAATAAGAGAAAATTAAGAATAATAAAAAATGTGTGTCCAGAAGATAATCGATATAAATTAACCGAATATTGCATTAATTGTAGTAAAAAATTATGTCCAAATTGTTTAAGAAAAAATATTGAAAATAATCCTCATAGATATCATAAAATTGGAGATATATCAGATCTTGTTCCTTCAAAAAAACAAATTAATGTTTTATACAAAAAAATAAATGAAAAATCTGAAGCTTTTGATAATTTGATAAAATCATTAGATGAATGGCAACTCCAATTAAATAAAAAAATAGAGCAATTAAAACATAATTTGAGAAATGAAATAAAAGTAATAAGAAAACAATTTTTAAATTTTAATTGTGATTATAATGAATATGCCTATTATTTAAATTTTTGGAAATCTTTTCATGGTTTGGATAATTATAATAATAAGTTCTTAAAGAGATTCATGGAAACTTCTTTATTTGAAGAAAAAACTTGGAATATATTTAATATAATTGCATTTAAAGAACCGATCCCTGAAAAAATTGATGCAAAAAAAAAATTTTCAACATATATAAGCACTATTAAATTGATAGATTACATTTTCAATGATATAATGCTAGTATATTTTAACGAATCTATTATGTTAATGAGGTATAATGGAAAAGGGAAATTATTAGGTAATAAAGGTTATGAAATATATTTTCCAAATGCATCATATTTCTATATTTCTCCAGATAAATCAAAAGTTTATGTTCATTCAGATAAGAAAAATTCTATTACTATTTTTAATCATAAAGATGGTTCTTTACAATTAAGTGATGAAGCTATTCAATTACCTACGAATGACATTGAAAAAATTGTTCAAATTGATGAAAATCATTTAATTCTAATGGATAGTACAAGTATTCATTTATTATATAAAATTAATAAAATATATTCTGCTATAAATAAAGTTAACTTCGAATATGTTTTATATGATACATGTAAGATAAATGAAAAATATTTAATCGCTTCAAATGCATACAAATTGACGTTTGTAATTATTGAAAATTTAACTAAAGAAAAAGTGATTCCCAATGTTGATTGTATTAATAAGATTAATAGTTTAATATTAATTGAAGATTGTGTCCTAGTAAATTGCAAAAAAGGGATTGCAATCCTCTCTATTAAAACAAAAGAAATAATTCAATATATAGAAAATATAGATATGTGGGAAACTAATAAAATAATTAAAAAATCAACTGATGATATTATTTATATTTGGAATTCTTTGAATATTGTTTCTAAATATATTTTTGATAATTATGAATTGAAATTAATTAGAATAATAGATTGTTTAAAAAATTATTGTGATTCTTTTGAACTCAAGAGTCAAAAAGATATGGTTGGTCACAACTTTTTCGTGGATAATCAAAAATTAGTCTTTTGGATTGATTCACATTATTATTTAGTTGATGACATTTAATAATCAATTTAAATTAATGATTATAATAAAACAATTATAATTGATAAATTGAAATTATATTGATAAATGATAACCCTGAAATACTCAATTATAATTTTTTATAATTTGATTTAATTTATTTTTTTGACTAATTATTTTTTATAATAATTATATTAATAAA
>CACZNK010000071.1 GCA_902782585.1 uncultured Ureaplasma sp.
ACACTACGTGTAGAAATTGAAAATTTAGAAATTAAATCTTTAGCAGCTTTTTCGGTAATAATAACATTTAAGATATGTTTTAATTCTCTTTCTTTTTTGTTTATGGTTTCTTCTAGTTTCTTGTATTTTGGATCATTTATATTTAATTCAGTTGTATCACGTTGATGCTTTAATTCTTTAATTTCTTTGAGACAATCTTCATACATGATAATAAATCGTTTTAGTTTTGTATCAATTGGTGAACCTTTACCAGTATCTTTAGATTTTCTTAATTCATCAACTTGACTACGATATTCCATAATTTCAGGATCTTGCATAATCCCATCTTCAGTTCGGCTATATCATCTTACTTTATTTTTCTTATCTTTGCTTTTAGCTTGGCCACTATTTAAAGTATTGATAATACATGTAGCACCTAAGAAAGAACCATCTTTTTGCTCTTGACCAAATGCATTTAAAATTTCTTCTTGAGACATACCAAATGCTTTTAATAAAAGAGTTGCTGGTATTTCAACAATTGCATCATTTTGTGTGTTCTTTACTAACGCATTAACAATTCAAATTTTTTTATCAGGATTAGTTTCACAAGGACGTTCAACACACATAAAGTTAATTAATGTGCCCCTTGAAGGCAATAATTCACAAGCATATCCGTAATTTATGTGTTTTTTGGTATTTAATTTAATTTGTGATTTATTTGAAATATAAACACCAGGTGCACGAAGAATTTGTGAAACAACAAATTTTTCAATTCCATTAATTATGAATGTACCTTTTTCGGTCATAACAGGAATATTAGCGAAGAAAATACCACTAGTTAATCCTTTGTTTTCTTTTTTAACTTTTATTGTTTCACCAGTTTTGTTATCAACAATATGAGTATCAACATAAAGTGATTGCTCATAATTTTTACGTTTGTTACGACAATCTTCTTCAGTAGCTTTTGGTTTTACAAAATTAATTCCTGTGAAGTGGACTTCATAGCGATTATTTTTAGCATGCTTTACAGGAGAGTAACTTAAAATAATTTTTTCAAGTTCTGTTTTTAGAAATCTTTGATATGAGTCACGTTGCATTTGAAGTAAATTAGGTTCTTCAAAGTTAGTATCTATCTTTCTAAAATCTCTACAACTAACAAGATTTGAGTAAGATATTTCTTTGTAATTAGAGTTATTTGCCATTTGGTTCCTTAGGTAATGAGTGAGTATCTTTAATATATATACTATTGAAAATAAATAGTGCTTTGATGATTATATATATTTTTCTATAAAAAATAAAAAAATCATAAATTTGCTACATTGAAGCCAAATTGTGAATTTTTAGTTTATGGCGCGCTTGGGGGGAGTCGAACCCTCGACAACAGGCTTAGAAGGCATGTGCTCTATCCAAACTGAGCTACAAGCGCATGTGTATTAAGTATTATAGATAATTATGTATAATTTTCAAAATGGTGCTATTTCTAGAAATAATTTCACAAGTGACTTTATGATTGTGCCTAGCTACATCTGTAGGAATTATGATTCCACAAGTTATAGTTTTACATAGAAATAAATATGCAGATAATTCATCAGTATGAACATATTGAATTTATTTTTATTGTAATTTGATTTGAACAATTTATCAAGTTTTATTCATTGTATGAAGATCTAAATTTTACGAAATTGATCATGCAGAACCACCAAAAGGTTTAGAATTAATATTGTTGTATATTCAATTAAGTTCAGATATTATTACATCATTACTAGGAATATACCTAGTAATTGTCAAATATTACTACCTTCATATATTAAAAAAAACAGGTAAAAATCAATTAATAGAAAATGAAATTTTGCAAAAGAAAAAAGATTTACAATTTGTTAAAAATAATATTTATTTAATTGACCAACAATATACCAATATTTGTAAACATATTCATCAATTTATCAAAAAATCATGCAGTAAATCTAATCAAAAAGATACAATTATTAAATTGTTGAAAATATCAAAAAAAGTTTTTAAAAATATTAATAATAAAGTAGTTCTAAAAATTTATGAAACTAATAATAAATTACTGAATAAATTTATTGATAACTATAAAAAAGTTTATTTGAAAAAATATAAACAAATTACATCTACAATAAAAATTAAAAATACAAATCTAACTAATTTATCTTACCAAATTAAACTACGTATTGCCTTTGTTATAATTACCAATTTAACATTTTGTTAATCTAACATTAAAAATAGTCAATACAACTTGTAATGACTATTTGTTTACACATTATGGTGGAGGATATGGGATTCAAACCCACGACCCTCTGAGTGCAGGTCAGATGCTCTATCGGGCTGAGCTAATCCCCCATGTATGGTGGGAGCAAATGGATTCGAACCAGCGACCTCACCCTTATCAGGGGTGTGCTCTAACCAACTGAGCTATACTCCCATGTTAGTA